>DAOTYZ010000305.1:0-10340 GCA_034434555.1 Candidatus Roseilinea sp. | reverse complement strand
CAGCCCGACACGTTCGACGGCGGCAAGACCTTCGACGTGCCGGCTGCCGGCCCGTACCACTCCGACGACCCGGCCACTATCCAACACCACCTCGCGCTGGCCAAGCGCGCCTGCCTGGATGGGTTCGCCACGCACTGGTTCGGCCTGAGCGAGCCGCGCACCACGCGCAACTTCCAACAATTGCTCGCTGCGTCCGAGGGCAGCGACCTGCGCCACGCGGTCGTCTTGCTGGAGAACAACCTGCCTGGGATCACCGAGCAGCACCTCATCGAATCGCTGCGCTTCGCGCTGGAGCAGTGGGCGACGCACCCGAATTACCTGAAGATGAACGGCCGGCCGGTGATCTTCTTCGAGGGCATGACCCGGCCCTGGCGGGGCGTCGAGGCAGCCAGGGCGGCCTGGGCGCGCATTCGCGCGGCCGTTGACCCTCAGCGCCGCGCGATCTGGTTCGCCGAAGGGCTATCGCCGGCTTTCAACCCGCTGTTCGATGGGCTATATGTCTACCGGATAGATCACAAGAACGCCCCGCGGAGCTGGCTGAAGCAGCCGGCATTGGCCGCCCGCCTGCGCAAGGTTGAGCAACAGGCCGGGGTCAAGCTCTACTTCGCCGATACCATTGCGCCGGGCTTCGACGACACCCGCTCACACACGGTGCAAGCGACCGACGTGCGGACGCCCTCGCTGGCCTTCGCCCGCGACCGCGCCAACGGCGCCTATTACCGCGACACCTTCAGCGTCACGCCCAGAACCGGCGGCGACCTACTGCTGGTGAAGAGCTTCAACGAGTGGATCGAGGGCACGGCCATCGAGCCGGGGCGCACGTATGGCGACCTGTACTTAGACTTGACCTGCGAGCTCAGCGCTGCCTATCGCCGCCAGACGGCGACGCAGGAGGGACGGCGATGACCACGCTCGAGCGCCGCGCCACCGACGCCGGGCCGCGCTGGCTGCTCGATGGACAGCGGCTGCCGGCGTCCTTTACCCTGGCCGACCTGCTGCAGCGCCAGGCCGAGGAGATCCCGGCCTGGCTGGCCGGCTACGCACGCGAGCCGGCGCCGTCTGACGCGGACTGGCCCGTCCTGCCGCCGATCGAACCAATGCACGAAGTATGGGCATGTGGCGTCACCTACCTGCGCAGCCGTGACGCGCGCAAAGCAGAATCATCAGCGGCTGATGTATATGAGCGGGTCTATGAGGCCGAGCGGCCCGAGCTATTCCTCAAAGCGATCGGCTGGCGCGTGGTCACCAGCGGGCAAACCGTGCGCGTCCGCGCCGACAGCGCCTGGAACGTGCCGGAGCCAGAGCTGACGCTGGTGATCAATGCCCATGGCGAGATCGTCGGCTACACCGCTGGGGACGATCTCTCGTCACGGGACATCGAGGGCGAGAACCCGCTCTACCTGCCGCAGGCCAAGATCTACACCGGCGCTTGCGCGCTCGGCCCGCAGCTCGTGCTGGCCGGCGCGAATGCCATGCGCCACCTGCCGATCGCGCTGACGATCGAGCGCCAAGGGGAGGCGATATTCGCCGGCACGACCAGCGTTGACCGCATGAAGCGCCGGTTGGAGGAGCTGGTCGGCTACCTCTTCCGCGAGCTTGACTTTCCCTCCGGCGTCTTTCTCATGACCGGCACGGGCATTGTGCCGCCGGAGCATTTCTCCCTGCGCAGCGGCGATCGGATCGTGATCAGCGTCGGCCAGGTCACCCTTGAGAACGTCGTCGCCTAGGCGCTCACCAGACGCTGATCTCCAGCATCCGCTCTTCGTAGAACCAACACATGGCGCGCCGAAAGTCTTCTTCGTCGGCGTTGCTCAGGAGCAGGTCGTGGATGACTGGATCAGCAGCAGCCAGCTCGTGCGCCAGGTCTGCTTTGCGCGCTCCGCTGGGGACTCTATGACAATGCGCAAGCAGGCTGGGCCAGTCGCGGTTGAAGCCGTGCCGCCAAGCCATCAACAGGCGCTGATGGTTGACGGTGTAGCGCTCTTCTAGGTTAGTGTCGGGGTTGACCCAGCACAGGACCACCTCGCCGCCCACGGGCACAGGCCGGCGGATGGCGTTCAGGCCGTCCTTGACCAGCCGCGCACAGCTCTGGCGCACGAGCTTGCACGTCTCCGGCAGGATCCTCCCACGGTCGAGGAGGAAATCGTAGAGCGCGCGCACGAGCCGGATCACGCGCCGCCGCTCGGCCATCGAGCCGAGGCGCGAGGGCGCGAGGTCTAGGTAATCTCGGGCCAGCTCACCGATGTGATAGCCACACAGGTCGTCTAGCGATGTGATCTCATAGGCGAACTGACTGGTGAAGTTCAGAAAGGCTTCAATCCCCGCCCACGTCGAGAGCAAGTTGCGTCCCTGGCGATGCACCTGGTGCAAGAAGTCAACAACGTCCTCAAAGCTGAGGAGCGGCTCTTCGCTTGCTTCGTCGTAATACAGGCGAGCCAGGAAGAGCGCGTCGCTCAGCGCATCATCTCCCGTCGCCGGCACGTCATCGCCGCCTTCGGCGATCAGCTCAGCCAGCGCGCGTTGCAACGGCGCACGCAGCTCGGCCGGGATCACGGCCACCTTGAGCCAGCGCCTGCGCCGGCTGCCCGCGTCCACCAGGCCGCGCCCGATGAACAACAACGCACAACGGCACAGCCCACCCAAACAGGATTTGGGCGGCTGTTGGTCCCAGAACCAGCCATCGCTGTCCATGCGGCCAAACTCTTTGGTCAGCTCAGCGAGGCGCATCCATCCGCCGTTATCCACAACTCGCTTCAGCGCGCGACGCGCACGCAGGGGCAGTTGGGCCACGCAGCGCCGCAGCGCCACCGGATCGGTCAATGCGTCGCTGAGCGCATTCAGCTTAGCGCTCCGGCTGTGCTGGTCAATTTGATGCGCCTGGCAGGCGGCCTCAAGCCAAGGCGACGGCAATTTAGCCAGCGCCTCCGCCAGAGAAAGGTGAACTGAGATGGTCTGATTTTGCGCTGCTTTGCGCCGGCTCTCATCATCCGCCGTCACCCCCCGCGCGCCACTCCAGAGGGCGGCATCCTCTTCCGGCGGGCCGCCGCAGGGATCACCATCGTCCCAGTCGCCATCGCCAAACTCACGTCCGCTACCCATGTTCATCTCTCGTGCTCCTCTTTGTTGATAAATGTTCACATCTCGCTTGCCTTGGCCTGCATTCGTTGACGATACACGTTCACGCGATTGACCACCGCCTCGCTGCCGAACAGCGCCCAGATCGCCAAGCCGAGCAGGACAAACAGCGGCGTGATCAGCAGCGACAACGCCATCAGCAGCCCGACGATGACCAAGATCACCAGGGTGAACAGCGGGTGCGCGCCGACGATCAGGATGGCGTTGCGCAGGGCCACCCGCCAACGGCGATCCTGCTGCTCAAAATAAAACGGGACGACATAGAAGTTGGCCGCCAGCCAGAGCAGCAGAGCGGCCAACCAAGCGCCCTGAACCCAGGACGCCCACGTTGCTCCCGCAAACGCCGCCCCATACCACCATAGGTTGAGCAACAGCAACGCGGTGAAGACCAGCGCAGCGAGCGCATATAGCCAAGCTTTGGCGAAGTGCGCCCGGAAGGCGGCGAAGTAATGCTCCCAAGAGATGGCATAGTCGTTGGCGATTCGGTTGCACACCGCGTAGAGCGCCATCACCGCCGGCGGCCCGGGGATCACCACGGCCAGGCACAACAGGGTGAACAGGTTCATAAAGACCAGGTTAAACATCTCGCCCCACAGGTCCTTGAGCGCCTTGACCGCCACCCGCAGTCCCTCGACCATGGACTGGATTGTAATCGCTACAGCACGCTCACCGGATCCACGTCCACCAGGAAGCCCTCCGGGACCTTCAGATCGGCCAGCAGGGCGCGCGGGTCATGGGTGCGGACCAGCACCTGCCAGCGATAGCGGCGCTGCTGGCGCGCGAAGTAAGCCGCCGCCGGGCCAATCACGCCTACCTGATGCGCCGAGCGGCGGATGGCGACGGCCAGCGCCTCGCAGGCGCGCTGCGCAGCCTGGCTGTCCGCGTCCGCATACTCAAAACGGACCAAGCGGACGAAAGGGGGCAGGTGGATGAGCCTGCGCTGCGCCATCTCCGCGCGTATGAACCCCTCAACGTCGTGCCGGGCGGCAAAGGTGACGGCCGGATGTTCCGGGTTATACGTCTGGACGATCACGCGGCCCGGCAGCAGGCTGCGGCCGGCGCGCCCGGCCACCTGCAAAAGCAGATTAAATACCCGCTCGGCGGCCCGGAAATCCGGCAGGAACAGCCCGACATCGGCCAACACCACCCCGACCAGCGTCACCAACGGCAGGTCTAGTCCTTTGGCGATCATCTGCGTGCCCACCAGCACGTCGGCTTGCTGCTTCACGAAGCGCTGGAGGAACTGCTCGCCGCTGCCGGCGGCGTCGCGATCCCAGCGCACCACGCGCGCGCCCGGAAAGCGCTCCAGGATGGCCTGCTCGACTTTCTGGGTGCCGATGCCGAAGAAGCGGATGCGCGGGCTGCTACAGGCCGGGCAGCGGTCGGGCAAGGGCACGGAGCGATTGCACTGATGGCACTTCAGATGGGGGCGAATAGCGGCCTGCGCCGGCGCATGATAGGTGAGCGGCGTGTCGTCGTCGGGACAGCGCAGGACGTGGCCGCAGTCGCGGCAGACCACGCTGGACGCCACGCCGCGCCGGTTGAGGAAGAGGATGGCCTGTTCGCCACGCCGCAGCGTCTCGCCCAGGGCCTGGGCCAACGCTTGGCTGAAGATGCCGGTGTTGCCGGCGCGCAGCTCAGCCCGCATGTCCACGACGTGCACCTCCGGCAGCGGCTGATAGGCCACTGCCTCGGCCTCCGGTTGCGCCACTGCGCGCACCCCCAGCCGCGCCTCTTGATCGCTCAGCCGGCGAATGTGCGCCCGCACGCGGTTGGGCAGCTCCAGATACTTCAGGCGCGGCGGCGGGCCATCCGCTGCGGGCATCGCCATCTGCCACGCTTCCAGGGAGGGCGTGGCGCTGCCGAAGATCAGCGTCGCGCCGGCCAGTTCGCTGTAGCGCAGCGCAACCCGCCGCGCGTCGTAACACGGCGCGACCGTCTGCTTATAAGAAGGATCGTGCTCCTCGTCCAGCACGATTAGGCCGGGGTCGGGCAGCGGAGCGAAGAGCGCCGAGCGCGCGCCGACCACGATCGGCAGCGCGCCAGCCCGGATGCGCCGCCAGGTGTCGTAGCGCTCACCGGGCTTCAGCCGGCTATGGATGAGCGCCACCTGGCCCGGAAAGCGCTCCAAGAAACGGCGGGCCGTCTGCGGCGTCAGCGAGATCTCCGGCACCAGGATGATCGCCCCGCGCCCCCGCGCGAGCGCAGCCTCGGCCGCGCGCAGGTAGATCTCGGTCTTACCTGAGCCGGTGACCCCGCGCAGCAGGAATTGGCCGGGGTGCTCCGCGCTGCAGAGGCTGCCCGCGATCGCCTCCCAAACGCGCTGCTGGTCGGCGGTGAGCGGCGGCGCAGCCTTTGGCACGTAGTCCACGTCGGCCAGCGGGTCGCGCCAGCGCTCAACATCGCCAAGGATGATGTAGCCCCGTCCGGCCAGCCAGGATAGGTCGGCGCGGGTCGCGCCGGTCTCGGCCATCACCCACTCGGCCCTGGCCAGCCCGCGGTGCGCGCGCAGATAGCGCAGCACCGCAGCGCGCCGCGCGCGCGTCGGCGCGCGCAGCCCTCGGTCGTTCAGCAAACCCTCGATGTGCGCCGACAGCGCTTCCTCCGACATGGCGAGCTGGATCAAGGTCGCCCGCTGCGGCTGAACGCGAGGCAGCTCGACGGTGGGCGCGCGCGCCACCAAGCCGGCGGCCAACAGCGCCTTCAGCGCCCTGCGCCACTCGGCCACGCCGCGCATCCTGCGCGCCAGCTTGGACATGACCAGCGGCCCATGCGCGCGCAGCACGCCCAGGACGCGCGCGCGGGGGTCATCGTCCGGATAGGCAGCGCGCATCCCGGCCTCGCTCAGGCGAAAGACATACGCTGACTTGGGCGTAAGGCCGGGCGGCACCATCAGCGCGCAGCAGCGACCCAACGGCGCGTAATACTCCTCGGCGATCCAGCCCGCCAGCGCCAGTTGGTGGCGGTTCAGGACCGGCTGTTCGTCCAACAAGCGATGGATTGGCTTGAGCGGAATGTTGGGGGCGCTGCTTTCGTCCACCCTCCAGATCACCCCGCTCACCAAGCGCGTTTGAAGCGGGACGAGAACAAGCGAGCCGGCGGTCACGCGGTCGGCCATCGCCGCCGGCACCGCGTAGCTGAGCAGATCAGGGACTGTCTGCGAGAGGATGGCGACTTGAGCGTAGCGCGGAGACATCTCAGCGCGCGCAGCGAAAGCCGACATCGCGGTGGGCGCTGCCAGGGTCGTCCTTGATCCGACGGGTGGTTCGCAGGTCCTGCGGTGGGTTGGTGAAGCTGCCGCCGCGGATCACCCGCTGATCGGCCTGGGCCGGGCCTTGCGGGTTATCGTCCTGGCCCTGGGCGTAGTAGTCGGGGCGATACCAGTCGTTGACCCACTCCCAGACGTTGCCGGCCATGTCGTACGCGCCAAACGGGCTGAGATTGCCCAAGGCAGAGCCGACCGGCGCCGTGTCGTCCGGGCCGGGGACGCGCGCCGGGTCGAAGTCGTTCCCCCAGGGATATAAGCGCCCATCCCCGCCGCGCGCGGCGTATTCCCACTCGGCCTCCGTGGGCAGGCGCTTGCCAAGCCAGCGGCAATACTTATCGGCGTCCCACCACGAGACATAGCGCACCGGATGGTCGAAGCGTGCGCCGACCTCGTCAACCCGCCAGGTCTCGTGCCAGGGCCGGCCGGCCTGCTCGGCGAGGGTTCTGTAGTTGGTCGCTTGGACGAAGGCGCGAAACTCACCCACCGTGACCTCGTAGCGGTCTATCTCGAAGCCGGGCATGCGCACCAGGCGGGCCGGGCGCTCGTCGTCGTTGCCGGCGTCGTTGCCCATGACGAACGCGCCAGCCGGCACCTGGATCATCGAGCCGAGCGGCCCAGCGGCGCCGCGCACGGCCAGGGTGAGCGGCGCGCTGCGCCAGCGCTGGCCGGCGCGGTCGGCAGCCTGGGCGACGATGGCGAAATCGCCGTCTGCGTCCGGTTGCCAGCGCAGGACGGTGTTCAGGCTGGGTGCGCCGCTGACCGCGCGTTCAGCCACGCGCCGGCCGTCGAGGAGCAACTCGATGCTCGTCACGCCGTTTGGGCCTGCGGCATGAATGGCAAAGAAGAGCGGTCGGCCGGCGCGCACGACCTTCGCCGGCCCCGCCGGCGACAGGATCTCGATGACCTGCGCGGAGGGCGCGGAACTGACCTGCACGAGGGCTGCCGCGCCCAAGAGCGCAGCGCTGGCGACGAGCAGAAGGCGAGGAATGCGCTTCATAGCAGGCTGGGCTGCTGGGCCGGCGGCGTGTAAGGAATGTTAAGGTGTTCGTAGGCGCGCTGGGTCGCCACGCGCCCGCGCGGTGTGCGGTCCAGAAAGCCGAGCTGAAGCAGGTATGGCTCCACCACGTCCATGATGGTGTCGCTCTCCTCGCTCAGGCTTGCCCCCAAGGTCTCCAGCCCCACCGGCCCGCCGTTGAACTTCTCGATGATCGTCCGCAGCACGCGCCGGTCGAGGTCGTCCAGGCCCAGCGGGTCAACCTCCAGCAAGTCCAGGGCTTGGCGGGCGAGCGCGCTGGTGATCCGACCATCCGCCGCCCCGTAGACCTCAGCGTAGTCACGCACGCGCTTGAGCAGGCGGAGGGCCACGCGCGGCGTGCCGCGCGCGCGCTGCGCGATCTCGGCGACCGCGTCCGCCTCGATCGGCGTGCCGAGCAGGCCGGCGGCGCGGATGATGATCTGGGCCAGCGCCTCCGGCGGATAGAAGTCCACGCGCAACACGGCCCCGAAGCGGGCGCGCAGCGGCGCCGTCAGCAACGCCAAGCGGGTCGTCGCACCGATCACGGTGATCGGCGGCAGCTTCAGCCGCACGCTGCGCGCGCCCGGCCCCTTGCCGATCACGATGTCTATCGCGTAGTCCTCCATCGCCGGATAGAGCACCTCTTCCACCGCGCGGTTGAGGCGGTGAATCTCGTCTATGAACAGGATGTCGTTTGGGCGCAGGTTGGTGAGGATGGCGGCTAGGTCGCCGGCGCGCTCGATGGCCGGCCCGCTGGTCACTCGCACCGTCGCGCCCATCTCGTGGCCGATCACGTGGCTGAGCGTGGTCTTGCCCAGGCCAGGCGGCCCGTAAATCAAGATATGGTCAAGCGCCTCGCCGCGCGCCTTGGCCGCCTGGATCATCACCCGCAGCGCCTCGCGCACCTTGTCCTGGCCGATCAGCTCATCGAGCGTGCGCGGGCGCAGCGCGCGGTCCAGCGTCCCGTCGTCGCTGGGCTGGGGCGCGCCGGAGACCATACGCGCCCGTTCGGCTGGTCGATCGTCGGCCATCGGCGAGATTATAGGACAGATGTTCTAGGGGTGCGCATTCAGGGAGAGTGGCCCAATGGGTGCGCTCACCAATAAGGGCAGCCGCTCGCGGGTTGATAACCGGCAGATTTATAGAGAGTGGGCGACGGCAATGCCGTCGCCCACCCAGCCTGCCACTATCCATGAATGCCCCCTTTGCTTGACTGGCGCAAGGTATACTTGCCTTAAATGTCCTGCCATAAGAGATATAGGCACGCTTTGGAGGATGAACATAGATGGCTCTCTCGGATTCTTTTAGCCTCGAAGACATTGCCGCGTCGCTCAAGACGCAGATTGAAAAGTTCGCTCCCACCCTGCAAGCAGTAGATGCAGGCACAGTTAAAGAAGTCGGCGATGGCATTGCGCGCTGCAGCGGTCTGACCAACGTCCAGTCGCAGGAATTGGTGGAGTTCACCAAAAACGGCACCCTGGGCCTGGCCTTCAACCTGGAGCCGGATGAGGTCGGCGTTATCATCCTCGGCGACTACACCAATATAGAAGAAGGCGACATCGTTCGCTCTACCGGCCGCGTGATCTCCGTGCCGGTTGGCGAAGCGTTGATCGGCCGCGTCGTGGATCCGCTGGGTCGCCCGCTGGACGGCAAAGGGCCGATCAGCACCAACAAGTATCGCCCGCTAGAGCGCATCGCGCCGGGCGTGATCAAGCGTGCCAACGTGGATACGCCACTGCAAACAGGCATCAAAGCAATTGACGCGCTGATCCCGATCGGGCGCGGCCAGCGCGAGCTGATCATCGGCGACCGCAACACCGGCAAGACCGCCGTCTGCGTGGATACCATCATTAATCAGAAGGGCAAGGGCGTGGTGTGCATCTATGTCGCCATCGGCCAGAAGCTGGCGCAGGTGGCGCGCGTGGTGGCCACGCTGGAGAAATACGGCGCGATGGATTACACCATCGTGGTGGTGGCCTCGGCGGCGGATTCGGCGACGCTCCAGTACATCGCGCCCTATGCCGGCTGCGCGATGGGCGAGGAGATCATGGAGAACGGTGTCGTCCTCAACGGCCAATTCATCAACGACGCGCTGTGTGTGTATGACGATCTCACCAAGCACGCCTACGCCTACCGGCAGGTCTCCCTGCTGCTGCGCCGGCCACCCGCCCGCGAGGCTTACCCCGGCGACATCTTCTATCTGCACTCGCGTTTGTTAGAGCGCGCCGCGCGCCTGGCCTACCAATGGGTTATTCGAGAAGTCAGCGACAGCGATGAGTGGGGCGATGGCCACAGCGCCAACGGCAAGATTTACGACGGCGCGATCGGCGAGGAAACAGCCAAGCACGATATGAAGGCGCTGGCCGCCGAGACCGGCAAGCAATATAAGCTGGTGAAGAACCCACGCACCGGCGGCTCGCTCACCGCGCTGCCCATCATCGAGACGCAGCTCGGCGATGTCTCGGCCTACATCCCAACCAACGTGATCTCGATTACCGACGGGCAGCTTTTCCTGGAGACCGACCTGTTCAACGCCGGCATCCGCCCGGCGATCAACGTCGGCATCAGCGTCAGCCGCGTGGGCGGCGACGCGCAGACGCGGGCGATGAAGCAGGTCGCCAGCCGGCTGAAGCTTGACCTCGCCCAGTTCCGCGAGCTTCAGGCGTTTGCCACCTTCGGCAGCGACGTGGACAAGACCACGCTTCAACTTCTGGAGCGTGGCCGGCGCATGACCGAGCTGCTGAAACAAAAACAATATGACCCCCGCCCGCTCTGGGCACAAGTGGTGGCCATCTTCGCCGGCACGAATGGTTATCTCGATAAGATCCCCGTCAATCGCATTCAGGACTGGGAGCAGGAGTTCATCAAGTACATCGAGATGAGCTATCCGGACATCGTGAACGGGATCATGACCGAGAAGCG
>DAOTYZ010000304.1:0-2362 GCA_034434555.1 Candidatus Roseilinea sp. | reverse complement strand
AGCGTGAGAGTGAGCTTGATGACCAATAGCCAAGTGGTTATCCTTAGAGAGGTGGAAGGCAAGCGCCGGCTGCCGATCTTCGTGGGCAAACCAGAAGGGGACGCCATCACCCTCCACCTGAATGGCATCGTCGCCCCTAGGCCGCTCACCCACGACCTGGCCACCAGCATCCTCAAGAGCCTTGAAGCAGACGTCAGCCACGTCCTCATCAGCGACCTGCGCAAGCAGCACTTTTACGCGCTCCTCGTCCTGCATCCAGCAGGGGATGAAGAAGAGGAGATCACGCTGGATGCGCGCCCAAGCGACGCCATCGCGCTTGCCGTTCGTCTGGGATGTCCGATCTTCGCCGACGAGCGCGTTCTGGAAGAAGCCGGCGTCGAACCGATAGAGCTGAGCGGCGCGCCAGACAAAGAAGACCTCGGCGCCTTCAGCGATTTCATCAGTTCGCTTGACCTTAGCGACCTGGACAAGGATAAATAAGCGCAAGGCTCTGGTGTAAGCTATTTGGAGGGAGCATTCTCTATGGTAGAGGTAAAAGTGGATTCCGTGCGTGTGAACTTGGTTGGTTCGCACCGCGTCGTCATCCTAAAGGACCTTAACTCCGAACGATATCTACCGATCTGGATCGGTCAAGCAGAGGCCGAATCGATCACCCTCCAGCTCACCAATACAAAACTCCCCCGTCCGCTCACGCATGATTTGATCGTAGATGCTATCCGCGCGCTTGGTGCTACGGTGCGATATGTGCTGGTGAACGACCTGAGGGACGAGACGTTCTATGCGCGCGTTGTGCTGCGCACCCGCGACGGCAAAGACCTGAGCATTGACTCCCGCCCCAGCGATGCCATCGCCATCGCAGTGCGCGTTGATTGTCCCATCTACGTGGACGACGACGTCATGGCGCAGCATGCGCATAAACCAGAAGAAGAGAGCGCTGAGGAACAGCAAGAAGAAGACCTGGGGGCATTCAAGGACTTTCTGAGCACGCTCGATCTGGATGACCTAGACAAGAAGTAGGCACAGCGCGTGCTGAAAACGGTGACCGGCCATAGCCCGCAGCCTTCTGCATGGAGATCATCGTCACCCTACACGCGGCTTGCCTACTCTTGCTTTGCGCCTACGCTGTCCATCAGGGTGCGCTACTGTTCATCTACCTGCTGAGAGGCCGCTCAAGTCAGACATATCAGCCGGCGGCTGAATGGCCAGTCGTCACCATTCAAATCCCGCTGTTCAATGAACGCTACGTCGCCACGCGGGTCATCGCCGCAGCCGCGGCACAGGACTATCCCAAAGACAAACTACAGATTCAAATACTCGACGACTCGACCGACGACACGACGGAGATCGCCAGACGCGCAGCGGCGCAGGCGCGCTCATCCGGTCTGTCGGTGGACGTGCTACACCGCAACGAGCGCCGGGGCTACAAAGCCGGCGCGCTCGCCGCGGGGCTGACCCACGCCAAGGGCGAGCTGATCGCCATCTTCGACGCCGACTTCTCGCCGCCGCCGGACTTTTTGCGCCGAGTCATCTACGAACGGAACCCCTTTGCCGATCCACAGGTGGGGTTTGTTCAGGCGCGCTGGGACTACCTCAACCGTGACCTCAATCCGATCACCCGCGCCCAGGCCATGATCTTGGATGTGCACTTCATCATCGAGCAGGTGGCGCGCAGCCTCTGTGGTTTACCCATCAACTTCAACGGCTCGGCGGGCATCTGGCGGCGGCAGTGCATCCTGGACGCCGGCGGCTGGCAAGCCGACACGCTGACCGAAGACCTCGACCTGAGCTATCGGGCAGCCCTGCGCGGCTGGCGCGGCCTGTATTTGGTTGATCAAGGCGCACCCAGTGAGCTGCCCGCCGACATCCTGGCCTATAAGCAGCAGCAGGCCCGCTGGGCGCGCGGCACGATCCAGACCTTGCGCAAGCTGCTGCCTGAATTATTAAGCTCCTCGTTGAAGTTTCACCAAAAGCTCGCGGCGCTGGTGCATCTGAGCGGCTACGTCATTCACCCGCTCATCCTGATCTTGAGCATCACCACCCCGCTGCTGGTGCTAGACGCGGTCGCCCTGCGCGGCAATCTGGTCAACATGCCGGTATGGGTCAACGCGATCAGCGGGCTAACCCTGGTGCCGATCGCCTCGATGCTGGTTGCGCACCTGGCGCGCCGCCGACCGCTGATCCACTTTTTGCGCGACCTGCCGGCAGCGCTGCTGCTGGGGATAGGCGTGTCGCTCTCAAACACGCTGGCGATGCTGCGCGGGCTATTGCACGAGCAGGTCGGGGAGTTCGCGCGCACCCCAAAAGATCACCAAAGCATGTTCACCTATGCGCTGCGACCGGACTGGACGATGTGGCTGGAGCT
>DAOTYZ010000303.1:0-1537 GCA_034434555.1 Candidatus Roseilinea sp. | reverse complement strand
AGCTTGGCGAACGCCTCATCGGTCGGCGCGAACACGGTGAACGGCCCTTCGCCCTTCAGCGTCTCCACCAGGCCGGCCGCTTCCAGCGCTGCCGCCAGCGTCTTGAAGTTGCCGGCAGCAACTGCCACTTCCACGATGTCCTGCGCCGGCGCAGCGAGCTTCTCCGCCACCGAAGGCGGCAGGATCACCGTGTCAATCACGTGAATCACGCCGTTGCGGGCTGGGATGTCGGTCTGGGTCACCTTAGCGTCGTTGACCATGACGGTGTTGCCATCCACTTTGATAGTAATCTCCTCGCCCTGCACGGTCTCGGCGCTGGTGAGATTGACCACGTCCGCGGCGGTCACCTTGCCGGGCACGACGTGGTAGGTCAGGATGGCCACCAGCGTGTCCTTGTTCTCCGGCTTGAGCAGGTCATCCAGCAGCGCCTTGTCGAGCTTGGCGAACGCCTCATCGGTCGGCGCGAACACGGTGAACGGCCCTTCACCCTTCAGCGTCTCCACCAGGCCGGCCGCCTCCAGCGCTGCCGCCAGCGTGGTGAACGTCCCCGCAGCAACAGCCGTGTCCACGATGTCCGGGGCAGGAGCTTCTGTAGGCGGGGGCGCGGTGGGCACCGGCGTAGAGGTGGGGGCAGGCGTGGCCGGCGCAGCGCAGGCCGACAACACCAAAGCACCAGCGATTCCTATCACGAGCATCTTCTTCGTTAGCATTGCACTTTCCTCCGAATGTCAAAGGGCATCCAAGGGGTTATGCGAGTCACTCTCAGAACACCAATATAGAGTATGCAAGGGGTGCATAAAGATTCATTTATTAGGCACTGAGAAGTTGATAAAACTTAGCCTAGAGAAGCGTGAAGAAAGCGTAAGTCTTTACTGAGAATGCCAAACCCACCTATGCGTTAATCTTGGGTTTTGGCTGCGGCGCGCGCCAGCCGATCGGCGATTGCTTCTCCTAAACCCTCGCGGGGCACAGCCGTCACCAAGATGTCGTCCACGCCCAGCGCGTCGAGCGCGCGCAGGCCAGCGTATAGGTTGCGCGCAACTTCATCCATCCCCCTGCCGAGCACGAAATAAGGATGACATGCCGAACAAATCTCTTGCTGATCGGCCTGGAGCAATAGCCCGACCGAACGGCCCTGAGCGAGGTAGGCTGATCGCCGGCTCAGCATCTCCTGGGCGTCTTGACAAACACACAGTCGCGCGCGAGGGGCGTAATGCACAGGTGACATGCCCGGCGAGGGCGCAGGCACATCTAAAGGGCCGGAAACCGGATCGGCAACGTTTATATCCTTCAAGACGGCGCACAACTGGCTGCGCGTCACGCCGCCGGGTCTCAGGATGCGCGGCGGCTCGCATGTCAGGTCGAGTACTGTGCTCTCTACGCCAACGGTCGTCGGGCCAGCGTCTAGCACAACGTCAATTCGCCCACCCAGGTCGTCGAGCACGTGCTGGGCCGTGGTGGGGCTGACGTGGCCGAAGCGATTGGCGCTGGGCGCAGCGATCGGCGTCTGACTGGCACGGATGAGCGCCAACGCCAC
>DAOTYZ010000302.1:0-5811 GCA_034434555.1 Candidatus Roseilinea sp. | reverse complement strand
AGTGCGGGCCACTCCCGGTGCGTTCACAGTTGGAGGCAAGGCTGATCTCACGCGGAGGCGCGGAGAACGCGAGGGATCTGAAGGCGCAACATCTTTGGTCGCTGCCTAGAAGGCACGCTGTGTTGCCCCTATTGGCGAACGACCCCACTGAACGCCTGACGTCCCCCGAATGTTAGAATCAACAGCGTTCTCTGCGCCATGCGAGTGCCGCTTTCCTGGTTGAAGGACTACGTTGAGATCACCCTGCCGGTCGAGCAACTGGCGGAGAAGCTGACCCTGGCCGGCCTGGAAGTCGAATGCATCGAATACGTCGGCTTGCCGGGCAGCGAACTGCCCTGGGATCGCGACAAGATCTTCGTCGGCCAGATTTTGGAGGTGACGCGACACCCGAACGCAGATCGCCTGCTGCTCGCCACGGTGGACTACGGCGCAGCTCAGCCGATCACCGTGGTCACCGGCGCGCCCAACATCCGCCCCGGCGACCGAGGGCAGAAGGTGGTGCTGGCCTTGCGCGGCGCGCACCTCTACGACGGCCACAAGCCCGGCAAAGCGATCATGGTGCTCAAGGAAGCGACGCTGCGCGGCATCAAAAATGATTCGATGGTGTGCAGCGAGAAAGAGCTGGGGCTGAGCGAAGACCACGAGGGCATCCTGATCCTGCCGGACGACGCGCCGGTGGGGGCGCCACTGGCCGACTACCTCGGCGACGTGGTGTTGGAGATCGCGATCTTGCCGAGCTTTGCGCGCGCCGCTTCGATCATCGGCGTGGCCCGCGAAGTGGCCGCCCTCACCGGCCAGACCGTGCGCTACCCGGCCATGGACTTCGTGGCTGAGGGCGATCCCATCGAGGGCCAACTCAGGATTGAAATACGCGACCCCGAGCGCAACCCGCGCTTCACCGCCAGCATCATTCACGGCGTCACCCTCGCCCCCTCGCCTTTCTGGATGCGCCGCCGGCTGACGCTCTGTGGCATGCGGCCGATCAACAACGTGGTGGACATCTCCAACTACGTGATGCTGGAGCTGGGCCAGCCGACGCACGCCTTCGACCTGGACGCCGTGCGCGTTGGGCCGAGCGGCACGCGCACCATCATCACCCGACCGGCTGAGGCGGGAGAAACCCTGCGGACGCTGGACGGCCAGTTGCGCGCGTTACAAGCGGGCGACATTTTGGTGTGCGATGAGATCGGCCCGCTTAGCTTGGCCGGCGTGATGGGCGGCGCAGAGAGCGAAGTAAAGGAGACCACGCGCAACCTGCTGTTCGAGGTGGCCGCCTGGGACAACATCAGCATCCGCAAGACGGCCCGCCATCACAACTTGAGCAGCGAGGCTGCTTATCGCTTCGCGCGCGGGGTTCATCCGTCGCTGGCGATCCCGGCCCAGCAGCGCGCCTTGCATCTGCTCCAGCGATACGCCGGCGGGGTGATCGCCCGCGGCATCTTGGACGCTTATCCCTCGCCCGCGCGCAAGGTCACGGTGGCGTTGAACCTGGAGCGCGTGAACCGCCTGTTGGGCGCGAACATCCCCTTCGAGGAAATGGGCCGCATCCTGCGGGCGCTGGAGTTCGACGTTCAACCAGATCGCAATGCGCCCGCTGTGGTGCAGGTGACGGCGCCAGAGCATCGCCTGGACATCGAAGGCGAGCACGATCTGATAGAGGAAATCGCGCGCATTCACGGCTACGACCGTCTGCCGGAGACGCTGATGCGCGACGAGCTGCCCGCGGCGCAGGGCGAGCCTATGTTTGAATTTGAAGAGCAGGTGCGTGACCTACTGGTGGATGCCGGCCTGCAAGAGGTGGTGTGCTACCGGCTGACCACGCCGGAGCAGGAGGCGCGCTTGTTGGCCGCCGACGCGCCGGGGGCAGCGCCGGCGTATGTGACCCTGGCCAACCCGCTCAACCCGGAACGGACGGTCATGCGCCGCACGCTCCTGCCCGGCCTGCTGGAGGTGTTGGCCAGCAACCTGCGCCACAACAGCCCGCGGATTGCGCTGTTTGAAGTTGGGCCGGTTTACCTGCCACAGGCAGAGGGGCAATTGCCAGATGAACAACCGCGCCTGGCGATCGCGCTGAGCGGCGCGCGCCATCGGCCCTCCTGGCGCAGCCGCGACGGCCAGATGGACTTCTACGACCTGAAGGGCGTGGTCGAGTTCCTGCTCGATGGCCTGCACGTGGGCGAGGTGTCCTACGAGCTGGCGGCGCACCCCAGCTATCATCCGGGCCGTTCGGCGGTCGTGCGGGCGTGTCGCTCGCCCCACCCTGTGCTGGGCATATTCGGCGAGTTGCATCCGATGGTGCGTGAGCGCTGGGACTTGCCGGTTGATCGGCCAGTGTTGATCGCCGACTTTGACCTGCGCGCGCTGCGCGAGGCTGTAGCCGGCGAGCGAACCATCCGCGACCTGCCGCGCTTCCCCGCCGTGGTCGAGGACCTCTCGATTATTGTGCCTGAGACGATGAGGGCAGCCGAGGTGATCCAGGCCATCCACCGGGCAGGCGGCGCGCTGCTGTACGCAGTGCGCCTGTTCGATGTCTATCGCGGCGAGCAGGTCGGGACGGGCAAGAAGAGCCTGGCCTTTTCGCTCACCTATCAGGCTGAGGATCGCACGCTGACGGACAAGGACGTGGAGAAGGTGCGCGCCCAGATCATCCGCGCGCTGGAGGGGCAGCTTGGGGCGATCGTGCGCCGCTGAGGCGCTCGCGCGTGCGCCGGCTGGCCGGGAAGCAGGCCAATGATCAATCGCAGCGGGCCGGCGCTCTTCGCCCTTGTGGGGATATTCCTGATATGCGCCTGCGCCTGTTGCGCCGCAGGCGCAGGCGGCTTGACCTGGCTCACCATCACGACACTGGGTGACCCGTTCCAAGAGCTGCTGCGAAGTGCGCTTGGCGAAGACGCGCAGATGGAGGAGGCCGAAGCAGCGACGCCAGAGGCCATCCTGCGGCCGACCATCTCACCACTGTCATTAGATTCAGTTGAGGACCCCATCGCGCGCATCACCGCGGCGAGGTTGCCCCGCGAAGACCTGGCCGAGCTGGCCATCCGCTTTAAGGGCGTCCCTCCCGACGCGGCGCGGGTGAATTGTCCGGCGCTGGCGCCGGGCTACGACGTCGGCGCGACGCGCACCTTTACCTTGAGCAACGCCGACACGGACGAGATGTTTGCAATAGAGGCGCGCCTGGAGCATAAAGGGGAGCACGTGTACATGTGGGTGCAGAGCGCGCCGGAGCGCGTGCGGCTGGCCCAGGCGAAGCTAAGCCGCGCCGCGCAAATCTTCGATCAGCAGATTTACCCGCGCACGCGCGCGTTCTTCGGCAGCGAGGCACAGCCGGGGGTGGATTGCGATTTGCGCATCCACGTTGTGCACGCCAAAGGGATAGGGCGCAGCGTCGGCGGATACTTCTCGGCGCCCGATGCCTATCCGCGCGCCGTGCGCAGCGACTCAAACGAAGGCGAGGTCTTCATCATGCACGCCGAAGCCGGCTACAACGGGGCCGACCCCGGCAGCGAGACCTATCTGAGCACGCTGGCGCACGAGTTCCAACATATGATCAGCTTTCATCAGACCCACGCGCCGGAGTTGTGGTTGGAGGAGGGCGCAGCCCAGTTCGCCGAGCGCTTGAATGGTTACGAAGAGGCCATCACGACGATTTACGACTTCGCGGCTGCGCCGCACACCCAGTTGAACGCCTGGCAGGACAGCAGCGCGGGCGGCAACGGCGCCAACTACGGGGCCAGTTATCTCTTTTGGGCTTATATCTATGATCGCTTTGGTGAGGAGATCACGCGCCAGTTCGCGCGCTCGCCCGAACGCAGCACGCGCGCCCTGATGGACATCCTCGCCGCGAACAACGTGGTCAACCCCGATACCGGCGGCCGGCTGAGCTTTGAAGATCTTTTCGCGGATTTCGTCATCGCCAACTACATGGGCAAGGAGGTCATCGAGGTTGACAAGCGCTTTCATTACACTACGGTGCGCGTGCCGCCGATGACCGTACATGCTTCGCTCGCGGTGCGCGACTATCCGTTTTTTATCCGCCAGCGCCTGGCCCAATTTGGGACGCACTATTACAAACTAGAGGGCGAGTCGCCGGTCACGGTGGTCTTCACCGGCTCAACCGCGGTCGCGCTCCTGCCCACCGATCAGGCAGATGGGATGTTTTGGTGGTCAAACCGCGCCGACGTCAGCAACCCGCGCTTGACGCGCGCCGTGGACCTGACGGACGTCTCAGGAGCGACGCTGACCTATCGGGCCTGGTACCGCCTGGAGCGCAACTACGACTATGCTTACGTGACGGTCAGCGCCGATGGTGGCCGCACGTGGGCGATCCTGTCGCCCACCTCCTGCACCCGCGAGAACCCGCAGAACGCCAACCTCGGGTGTGGCTACAACGGCGCGTCGGGCGGGGACGACGATGCCCCGCGCTGGCTGAACGAGCAGGTCAGCCTGGATGAATTCGCCGGCCAGCGCATCCTGCTGCGCTTTGAGATGGTGACCGACGCCGCGATCAATCGCGAAGGGCTGGCTATAGACGACATCGCCATCCCGGAGATCGGCTTCTTCGACGACGGCAGCGTGGAGCAGGGATGGGAATCGGAGGGCTGGGTGCGCGTCGGCAATTTGCTCCCCCAGCACTGGCGGGTTCAGGCGATTGTCACGCAGCGCGACGGCCAGCGCCGGCTACAGCGATTGTCGCTGGTGGATGGCATCGGACAGATGACATTTGACTTTGCGCAGGACGTGCGCAGCGTCGTGCTGGCCATCTCGCCCGTCACGCAGGTCACGACCGAGCCGGCTGCGTACGAGCTACACATATTGCACGACGGACGATGAAATATGAAGCTGGTCACTTTTGAAATGGATGGGAGGATGGGCAGCGGTGCGCTCCATCCCGACGGTGGCATCGTTGACCTCACGGACCTGGGCGGCGTGTTGGAGCTGCTCACAAACGCCGAAGCGCGCATGGCGGCCGAGCGTCGGTTGGCCGACCCAGCAGGCAAGCGGTTGACGCAAGGGCTGCGCTTGCGGGCGCCGCTCACGCCGCGCGCCTTCATTTGCATTGGGTTGAACTACATGGACCACGTCAAGGAAAGCAACGCGCGCGTCCCGGCCCGGCCGGTGGTGTTCGCCAAGTGCCCAAACGCGCTGGCCGGCCCGGACGACGTCATCACCTGGCATGCGGATGTCACCCAGCAGGTGGACTGGGAGGCCGAGCTGGGCGTGGTGATCGGCCAGCGATGTCACCGCGTGGCCAAAGCGGAGGCCTTGCGCTATGTGGGCGGCTACACCTGCGTCAACGACCTGAGCGCGCGGGATATTCAGCTTACCGACAGCGCCGGTCAGTATACGCTGGGCAAGACGCTGGACGGCTTCTGCCCGATCGGCCCTTGCCTGGTGACTGCCGACGAGATCCCCGACCCGCAGAACTTAACCATTCGCTGTCTGGTGAATGACGAAGTGAGGCAGCATTCCAACACCCGCGAGATGATCTTTGGGGTGGCCGATCTGATCGCTCACCTGAGCCGGTTCATGACGCTGATGCCTGGCGACCTGATCGCCACAGGCACGCCGCCCGGCGTCGGCATGGGCATGAAGCCGCCTGTTTGGCTGCGGGATGGCGATCGGGTGACCGTGGAGATCGAGGGCATCGGCGCGCTGACGAATATCTGCTGCGTGTTGTGAAGACAGGGTGCATCCACAGCTAGGAGCTGGGTGGGCGACGGCAGTGCCGCCGCCTACCCCCGTAAAACAACTTTTGCCAACTATCAACTCGCGAGCGGTCGCCCCTATCGGTGAACGCGCCCGAAGATAAGG
>DAOTYZ010000301.1:0-2396 GCA_034434555.1 Candidatus Roseilinea sp. | reverse complement strand
ACCGCCCAAGTGGTGGCCGCCGGCGAGCGCGAGAAGCGCGAGCGCCGCTTTCGCTGGGAAGAAGGCGACAAAAACAAAGCGCGAGAGCTGGGCCGCCGGCTGCCCTACCTGGTGTGCTCGCCGACCATGGAGCTGGGGGTGGACATCGCCGACCTGGACATCGTGCACCTGCGCAACGTGCCGCCCACGCCGGCCAACTACGCCCAGCGCAGCGGGCGCGCGGGGCGTCAGGGCCAGCCCGGCCTGATCGTCACCTACTGCGGCGCGTATAACCACGACCAATACTTCTTCGCCCACCAGGCCGAGATGGTGGCCGGCAGCGTGCGCGCCCCGCGCCTGGAGCTGGCCAACGAAGCCCTGTTGCGCGCCCACATCCACGCCGTCTGGCTGGCCGAGATCCGCCTGTCGCTCGGTTCATCCATCGGCGAGACGCTGGACATCGAAAGCGCCAATCTGTCCCTCAACACCAACGCGCGCGGCCAAATTCAGCTCTCGGCCGAGCGCCAGGCGCAGTTGCAGCAGGCCGTGCTGGAGATGTTGCGGGCGGACGAGGAGCATTTGCGCGCTGCCGGCTGGTGGTCGCCCGAATGGGTAAAAGGGGTGATTGCCGAAGCCGCCGAGCGCTTCGACCGCGCCTTTGACCGCTGGCGCGAGATGTACCGCGCTGCCAGCGCGCAACTGCAACAGGCACAAGAGAAGATACGGTGCGTCCCAAATCGCCGGGACCAGAACGATTTGAGCCAGCGCATGGAGGAGGCCCTGCGCCAGCTTAATTTGCTATTGCAGCGCGACGTGCAGCGCGAAGAGAGCGACTTCTATCCCTATCGCTACCTGGCCAGCGCGGGCTTTCTGCCTGGCTATAACTTCCCCGCCCTGCCGGTGCGCGCCTGGGCCCCGCGCGAGAATGAGGGCGAGTTCATCAGCCGCCCGCGCTTCCTGGCCCTTCGCGAGTTCGCCCCCGGCAACATCGTCTATCACGAAGGGTCTAAGTGGCAGGTGTCTGCCCTGCAATCCCCGCCGGGCGGCCTGGCCGAGCGCAGCGAGACCATCAAGGTGTGCCGCGTCTGCGGCGCGTTCGGCACGCCCGACCTCGACCTTTGCCCCAACTGCGGGACGCGCTGGGATGGCCAGACCAGCGCGCTGGTGAAGGCGCTGGAGATGCCCAACGTGCGCCTGCGCCGGCGCGAGCGCATCACCTCCGACGAGGAAGAGCGCCTACAGCGCGGCTATGAGGTCGAAATCGTCTATCGCTTCGCCGCCGGCGTCGCGCGCGTCGAAGCCGATGTCTGTCCCCTGCTCGGGCCGGACGCTCAGGCCAACCCGCCGGCCTTCCTGCGCGCCGTATATGCCCCCGCCGCCGAGATTCGCCTGATTAATCACGGTTGGCGCAGCGCGCAGACGCCCGGCTTCCGCATCAACCTGGACAGCGGCGAGATTCTTGATGATCCGGAGGAGGCCGAATTAGCTGCCCGCTGGGAGAACGTCGGGCGCGGCGACGCGCGCGGGCCAGAGGAGCGCTTGGACCTGATGGTGCGCAACACGCAGAACATGCTGTTGCTCTATCCTGATGCGGCGCTCGGCCTGAACGACGACGCCCTGCTCAGCCTGAGCTATGCGCTGCGGCGCGGGATCGGGCAAGTCTTTCAACTTGAGGAGAACGAGTTGGCGCTGGAGATCATCGGCAAGGACGAGTGGCGCGCGCTCATGCTCTACGAGAACACCGAGGGCGGGATCGGCGTGCTGGCCCGCCTGATCGACGAGCCGGACGCGCTGGCAAAGGCCGCCGTCGAAGCGCTGCGCATCTGCCACTTCGATCCCGACGGCAACGACCTGAAGCCCGACTGCCGGCGCGCGTGTTATCAATGCCTGCTCAGCTTTGACAACCAACGCGAGGCGCTGCGCCTGAACCGCCACGCCATCCGGGACGCGCTAATGCGGCTGGCAAACGCGCGGACGCTGCGGCGGGTGAATGGCCGGCCCTATTACGAGCACCTGCAACTCCTGCTGGAGCAGACCGACCCGCGCTCGGAGCTGGAGCGGCGCTATCTGCGCTGGCTGGCTGCCGAGGGCCGGCGGCTGCCCGACGCCGCGCAGTATCGGGTGAGCGACCCGCCCTGCGTGGCGGACTTCTTCTTCGCGCCGCGCACGCTGGTGTTCTGCGACGGCGCGCCGCACGACGAGCCGGCCCAGCGCCAGCGGGACGCCGCGCTGCGCAGCGCGCTCGAAGCAAACAATTACATCGTCCAAGTCATCCGCTACGACGCGCTGACGAAGCCGGCCAGCCAGACAGGCGCATGGGGGCGTTCACCCCAGAACGCGCCCTAGTAAAGAAGAGAGGACTCAGCTAGCCAGCTCGCTTCGCCGCTGGCGAGCAAGCGTACCGAGCGCTGTTCTGC
>DAOTYZ010000300.1:0-2312 GCA_034434555.1 Candidatus Roseilinea sp. | reverse complement strand
GCGGAGCGAATCCTCACAGGATGGAACTTGCTGGAAGCCGAAGCCGAGCATGGCGTCGTGCCGGCAGAAGTATTCCCAGACAGCCAAGACACCCGCACCCTCTTCGTTGCGTTCCGGCGCCTCTGGGCACGACCAGCGCAGTGACACTGCGCATCGTCGGTGCTTACCTCATTGTCAAGTGGTAACATCCTCTAGGAGGGTACGCGCACTTCATGTTCAAAAGTATCTCAGAGGTCAAGCAAGGGTTGTTCCAGCAGCAATACATCGCGTCGGATGAGATCGCCACGGTGGTCTTTCTGGCCGAGCGGATGGGCAAGCCGATCTTGGCCGAAGGCCCAGCCGGCGTAGGCAAGACCGAGCTGGCCAAAGCCTGGGCCGCCGCCACACACCGCGAGCTGATCCGCTTGCAGTGCTACGAAGGGTTGGATGAGTCCAAGGCGCTCTATGAGTGGGAATACTCCAAGCAGATGCTCTACACCCAACTGCTGCGCGACAAGCTCAACCAGGTGATGGGCAATGCCTCTTCGCTTGCCGAAGCTGCCGACGCGCTGGCTAGGGAGGAGAACGTCTTCTTCTCCAAGCGTTTCCTGCTCCCCCGCCCGCTGCTGCGCGCGCTGATGAACGAGCAGCCCGTGGTGTTGCTGATAGACGAGATCGACCGCGCCGACGCCGAGTTTGAGGCCTTCCTGCTGGAGATCCTCAGCGACTTTCAGGTGAGCGTCCCAGAGCTGGGCACAATTAAGGCCATTCAGCAGCCGATGGTGGTGTTGACCAGCAATAACACCCGCGAGCTGAGCGAGGCCCTAAAGCGGCGCGCGCTCTACCTGTTTGTGGACTACCCCGCCTTCGAGTCAGAGTTGAGAATCGTACAGATGCGTGTGCCCAACCTGCCGGCGCAGATCGCCCAACAGTGCGTCGAGATCGTGCAGCGCCTGCGGACCCTGGACCTGAAGAAAGCGCCCAGCGTAGCTGAAACAGTGGACTGGGCCAAAGCGCTGGTGGCCATCAACGCCAAACACCTGGACGAGAAGACGCTCAACGACACGCTGACGGTGATTCTGAAGCACGAGAGCGACATCCAGCGCGCGCGGCGCGCGCTAAGCGGCGGCAAAGGTGGCCGCGATGTCGGCATTCGATAGTGTGATACTTATCTAGACCAAGATGGATCAGCGTATTGTCGAGTTCATCACCGCACTCCGCTCCAGCGGCGTGCGCATCTCGCTGGCCGAGTCCGCCGACGCGCTGAAGGCGATCAGCACGGTTGGCGTGCTCGACCGAGAGACGTTCAAGCACGCGCTCAAGGCGACGTTGGTGAAAGAGCCGGCCGACGTGCCGGCGTTCGAGCAGTTCTTCCCCATCTACTTCGGGCACGAAGGTCCACCCCTACAACCGCCACAAGGTCTAAACGCCGAGCAACAGGCCCAGCTCCAGCAAGCGATCGAACAACTGCGCGAGCAGCTTCGCCAGTTGATGCACATGCTGGCGCAGGGTCAACGCCCAAGCCGAGAGCAACTGGAACAGTATGCCCGTCAGGCCGGCATCAACCCCGGCATGCGCGGCAACCGTCAGCTCCAGAGCTGGATGACCGAGCGCATGCTGCGCCGCATGGGGCTGACGCCTGAGCAGGTGAAGGAGGCGCTCGAAGCTTTGCTCAAGCAACTCAAGCAACAAGGCATGAGCGCCGAAGGCCGGCAGGCCGTGCGCGAGACCGTTGAGGGCAACGCCGAAGCCCTGCGCGAACAGGTGGCCCGCTTCGTCGGCCAGAGCCTGCTCCAGCAGCCCAACGACCAGCCGCGCCGCCAGCGGATTGACGACTTGATGAACCGCCCGCTCGCCTCGCTCAGCGACGCCGAGGCCGACGAGCTGCGCAACCACGTCCGCCGGCTGGTCGCCCGCCTGCGCTCGCGGGCAGCGCTGCGCATGCGGCGCGCCAAGCGCGGCCACTTCGACCCCAAAGCCACCATCCGCCACAACCAGCGCTACATGGGCGTGCCGATCGAGATCAAAAAGAAACGCCGCCACCTCAAGCCGAAAATCACGGTCATCGTGGACGTCTCCACCTCCATGCGGCCGGTGGCCGAGTTCATGTTGCGCATGGTCTATGAGATGCAGGACCAGATCAGCAAGGCGCGCTCGTTCGCCTTTATCAGCGACATGCACGAGATCAGCATGATCTTCGCCGAGCACCGCCCACGCGAAGCGGTCGAGATCGTGCTCGACGAGCTGCCGCCCGGCTATTACAACACCGACCTGGGCCACAGCCTACAGACCTTCTGCGAGCGCTTCAGCGACTCGGTGGACCAGCGCACCAC
>DAOTYZ010000299.1:0-17230 GCA_034434555.1 Candidatus Roseilinea sp. | reverse complement strand
AGCGTTGAGGTCATTTGCGGCTGTATGTTCAGCGGCAAGACCGAAGAGTTGATCCGGCGCGTGCGCCGCGCCCTCATCGCCAAGCAAAAGGTACAAGTCTTCAAGCCGGCCATTGACGACCGCTATGCGTGTGATCAGGTCAGGTCTCACAACGGGATGGGCATCGAAGCCACCCCTGTAACCTGTGCCCAAGACATCCTGCGGCTGACCGAGGCAGACACCGCCGTCGTCGCCATTGACGAAGCCCAGTTCTTCGATCACGACTTGCCGCGCGTCGTCAACCGGTTGGCAGATGCCGGCAAGCGGGTGATTTGCGCGGGTTTAGACCTGGACTTTCGCGGCGAGCCGTTTGGGCCGATGCCGACCCTGCTGGCGATCGCCGAGCGGGTGGATAAACTCGTTGCCGTGTGCATGGTCAGTGGCGAACCGGCCACGCGCACCCAGCGTATCATCAACGGGCAGCCGGCGTCTTATGAAGACCCGATCATCCTCGTTGGCGCCGCCGAGACCTATGAAGCGCGCGCCCGCAAATACCACGTCGTGCCCGGTAAGCCACAGTGATGACCGAACTCACTGCCAAGCTCAAGCGGATACTCTTCACCGAGGCGCAGATTCAAGCCCGCGTGGCCGAGCTGGGGGCTCAAATCTCGCGCGATTATGCCGGCAAGGACCTGTTGCTGGTGTGCATCTTGCGCGGCGGGGTGGTCTTCCTGGCCGACCTGATGCGCCATATCACCATCCCGTGCTATCTGGACTTTATGGCAGTTACCTCATACGGGGTTGGCGCTCGCGAGTCGAACCGCTCGCCGCGCATCTTGATGGACCTGCGCGAGGACATCGTCGGCCGCAATGTGCTTTTGGTGGAAGATATCGTGGACAGCGGCTACACCTTCGATCACCTCTTGCAATTGCTGCGCACGCGCGAGCCGGCCTCGCTTAAAGTATGCGCGCTGCTCAATAAGCCAAGCCGCCGCGAGGTGCAGGTGCCGATTGACTATGTTGGTTTCAACATCCCCGATGAATACGTGTGTGGCTACGGGATAGACGCCGACGAGCTGTACCGTAACTTGCCCTATATCGCTGCGGTGTGAACTACACGCGCTGGCGACCTTCCAATGCGCGGCTCAACGTCACTTCATCGGCATACTCCAAGTCCCCACCCGCCGGTAAGCCGCGAGCCAGCCGAGTAATATTCACGTCCAAGCCGGCCAGCTTGCGCTGGATGAACGCAGCGGTCATCTCCCCTTCCACTGTGGGATTGGTCGCCAGGATGACCTCTCGGATCGGTTGTCCTCGCTCTGCCGCACGACGCACGCGCTCCACCAGTGCGTCTATCCGCAGGTCATCAGGCCCGATCCCATTGATCGGCGAGAGCACGCCATGAAGGACGTGATAGACCCCGCGGTAGGTGCGCGCTCGCTCGATGGCCGCCACATCCATTGGCTCCTCGACCACACAGATGAGGTCGTGCTCGCGCGTTGAATCGGCGCAGATCAGGCAGGGGTCGTTTTCGGTGATGTTAAAGCATACCGAGCACAGCCGCGTGTTCGCCTTCAGGTCGCGCAGAGCCTCGGCCAGCGTCAAAGCGGTCTCTGCTGGTGCGCGCCACAGATAAAACGCCAGCCGCGAGGCCGTTTTCGGCCCGATGCCAGGCAGTTGCGTCAGCGCTTCGATCAGCCGGCCAAGCGAAGGGGGCAGGCTGCTAGGGACAGCCATTCGACCCGACGGCTAAAACAGGCCAGGGATGCTGAAATCACCCGTGACCTCTTGCATGCGCCGCGCCGAGTGTTCCTGCGAAGCCAGGATCGCCTCGTTGATGGCAGCCACCAGCGCATCCTCTAGCATAGACACATCGTTCGGATCAATCAAGGATGGGTCAATCTTGATGCTCTGAACCCGCTGATGGCCGCTGATGACAATGGTGATTGCTCCGCCGGCTGCTGTGACGTTGATTAATTCGTTCTCCAGCGCAGCCTGCGTCGCTGCCATATCTTCCTGGATCTTCTTGATCTTCTCCAGCATACCGGGCTGGAGGCCACTCGTGGGCTGTGCGCTCCTGGGCACAAAGTCGCTTCGTCTGCCTTTCGCCATCTGTCTGCTCCTGCCTCGCTACGGCTGTCGTAGTGTTCCTCCCATCCGCTGAGCTGCTTTTACAACCGGGTCTTCCTCCAGGCTGGCCACGGACGAGTCGCGCTGTAGCGAGACGTGAATATCATACTGCCCGTTGAACATACGGTTAAGCACGTCAATTACGCTGTTTCTGTTTTTGGGGTCTTGTAGGCGCGTCAGGGGAATATCGTGCTCGGCGAGCAGGTGGATCAGACTGCCTGAGACAGCCTGTGGCTTGCACGACCGCAATAAGGCAGCAGCCGGCTTATTGATCGCGTTAACCTCGCGGATCACCTCTTGCCACTGCGCCTTGAGCACCTCGTAGGTCAGCCCGCCCGTCGCCGATGGCTCTGGGTGAGCAGCGCCGCTCCGTCCGCCCGCGATCGGTAGAGGGCCGGCCATTCGTCTGCTGCTGGCTGTGCTGCTTGCCGCCGGTTGTGGCGCGGCTGCCGGCACTTCTGCCGGTCGCCGTTCCTCATTGAGCACGCAATCGAGATAAGCCATCTCCAGGGCCAGTTGCGCATCGGTTGTCGTGCGCATCTCGTTGGCCGCCGCGCTGAACGCGCGGATTGCGCGGGCCAATTGGCCGATGGTGATTTGCTCGGCCTGGGCAGCCAGCTCGATCCGCTCAGCCTCCTGCCAACCCTCCGCACCCTCTTTTTGGCTGGTCATCTTGACCTGCATCAGCGCGCGCAGATGGTCTATGACTTGGCGCGCGACCTGGCGCGGATCAGCGCCCTGGTCGAGCGCACGCTGGATGGCATCCAGGCCGGCGGCTAGGGCGCGGTTTGCCAGGCCACTCACCAGGTCACGCACGATGGCCGAATCGGTTGCGCCCAGCGCCTCACGCACATCGGCAGCTGTGATGCGCATTGAGCTGGACGAAGCAAGCTGGTCGAGCAGGCTCACCGCATCGCGCAACGAGCCAGTGGCGTGCCGCGCGATGAGGCGCAGGGCCTGATCGTCAGCCTCGATGCCCTCGGCCTCGCAGAGCTGGCGCAGCCGTCTGACGATCTGCTCGATAGGCACGCGCCGAAAGTAAAAGCGCTGGCAGCGCGAGAGCACCGTGCCCGGTATCTTTTGCGGATCCGTGGTGGCCAGGATGAAGATTACGTGTGGCGGTGGTTCTTCGAGCGTCTTCAGCAGCGCGTTAAAGGCCGCTGTAGAGAGCATGTGCACTTCGTCAATGATGTACACCTTGTAGCGCAGCATGCTGGGCTGAAAGTTCACCCGGTCGCGGATTTCGCGGATGTCATCTACGCTGGTATGCGAGGCGGCGTCAATCTCGATAACGTCCAGGGCGCGACCTTCGCTGATCGCATCGGCGATCTGGCGCGCTTTGTCTGGGTCTAGGCCAGCCAGGTTCACTTCTTTGGCAAAGATGCGCGCGCTGGTGGTCTTGCCGCAGCCGCGCGCCCCAACGAACAAGTAGGCGTGGCCGATTCGACCCGTGGCGATCTGGTTTCTGAGGGTCGTTGTGATGTGTTCCTGGCCCACCACTTCATCGAAGGTTTTGGGCCGCCATTTGCGATACAGCGCTTCCGGCACGCTGCGGATTCTATCGCAGAGGCTCGCGCCGGTGTTGGTTGATCAGCCGCTGAGCCAGGGCCAACGCCTCTTCGCGGGTGGCGATCTGGCCGGTCATCTGCGCCTCGCGCACTGCCTCCAGCACGTCGCCCAGCAGCCGACCCTGATGCGCACCAATCGCCAGCAGGTCAAACCCGTTGATTAAGGTCGGTGGAGTGACCGATGACTCGTAGCGGGCGTAGTATTCATCTAGCAACAGGCGCACGATCTCGGCGACGAGCGCGCATTCGTCTGGGGAGCGTTCATCCAGGCAATCAGCAAGGGCGAGCGCGACTAATTCAGGCGCGCAGTCGCCGGCTGCGTTGAAGAAGCGGTATATCGCGCGCGGCGCCGGCGGATAGAACTCGTAGGCCATGCGGGGCACAGCCGTATGGTGACGGATAATCGTCTCGGTGCGCAGCACCTCCGCATTGCTGAGCCGCAGTGCGCGCGCCCGTTGTCCTGCCCAGGCTGCGCCGGCGAACTCGTAGCCAGAGAAGTAAACGTGTCCTTCTGCGTCCACCGTGCGGACAGCCGGCTTGCCGCAGTCATGCAACAGCGCGGCCAGACGACAGGTCGCTGCACGCGGCCGGCCATCCGCAAGCGGCCTGGCAAAGTGCTTGGCGAGCTTCTCGGCGTGCGGCAGCGCATAGTCCCCCCTTGCCAGGACCACGCGCATGTCGTCCAACAGGTCATCCAGCGCTGCCATCACCCGCCAGGTGTGCTGCAGAATGCTCGTTTGGGGATCGCGGGCCAGCGGACAAGTGCGCAGCGGCTCTATCTCCGGCAGCAGGGGGCTTAGCAGGCCGAACGAATCCAACATTTGCGTCGCCCGCGCAGCGTTGTCTAGGGCCAGGATAGCCATTAACTCATCGCGGAGTCGTTCGACGCTGGGGCGGCTCAACAGCGCGCTTCCTGCACGCACCAAGTCGGCGGTGTCTGGCGCGATGCGCATGTCCAGCGCGCAGGCCAAGCGAACGGCTCGCAAGGCGCGCACCGGGTCATCTTCAATGGCCTGTGGGGTGACCGCGCGAATCACGCCGGCTTGCAGGTCGGCCAACCCGCCCGTTTCATCCAACAGTGTGCCCTGCTCAAGCGAGACGGCGAGTGTGTTAATGGTGAAGTCGCGAGCCAGGGCGTCGCTGCGCCAGTCTGGCCCGCGGCAGGCAGCGAAGTCCATGATCAGGGCAGGTCGGTCGGGTCGTGTGGGCAGCAGCACGCGCGCCGTGCCGCGCGTGGCGTCCAGCACGTAGAAATCTCCTTTGATCGCGTTGGCCACCGCACGCCCTAAGCTGAGGGCGTTCCCCTGCACGGCAAAGTCCAGGTCATGGACTGCCGGGCGGCCAAGCAGTGCGTCGCGCACCGCGCCACCTACCAGGATGGTCGGCACGCGCGCCAGGGCGCGCACCGCTTGAACTTCGGGCTGAGAGAGTAACCGGTCAAGGGCGTCGTGATTCATCTATCAGAACCCCATACCCCAGTGATTGAGCCACTACTCGGCCCTCTGGGCCGAGCGCCCAGACGACGAAGTTGCGCAGCTCACCTTGTGGTTCGGAGAAGGCGATGAGGTATAGCGAGCGGGTGAGTGGATAATCGCCGCTGAGAAACTGCGATGCTTCGGGCGTGACCCCTTCAACAGCCAGCGCCCGCACCTTTGTTTGGGGCGAGGCGTCGGTTGCGATCAGGCTGGCCAGCGGTGCGTAGCCAATTGCGCCTGTGCGCAGTGCCACGAAGTTCATCATCGTCTCGCTGGAGGGCATGATGAGCGCGTCGAAGGTTAGCCGTTGCGCGCTCATGACCGTCTGGTCAAAGAGCACGCGCGCGCCGTTTCCTTCCTCGCGCATGGCGACCTCAATATCGCCGAGCGCTTCCTGACCGTAGTCGGCCCAGCGGTTGCGCACGCCGGCGAAGATGTCCTGTAGGTCGCGCAGCGTCAGGCTCGCAATGGGGTTGGTTGGGTGGACGATGATCACCACGCCATCGAGCGCCAAGTCCGCTAACCACCAGCGCAGGCCGGCCGGCGCGGGCGGCAGCAGCGACGTCGCCCCCAACACCACTTGGCCGGTGCGCATGCGCTCAGCGAACAGCGCAGGGGAAGCAACCTCAATGGTGAAGTGAGCGTAAGGGTTCACCTGCCGGCTATACGCCCTTGCCAACGAGCGCAGCAACATCTCGGTGGCATCATCGGCGATCAGGCGATAGTGCTCAAGGGCGAGGGGGAGGGCGGGCGCTGGTGTCTCCGTTGCGGCGCGCGCGCAACCGGCAAGCGCCAGGCTTATTGCCAGCGACATCAACCGGCCTAGCAAGCCCGCAGACATACCGGCCACGTCCCGTTCTCCGTATCTGTTACGACCGACGAAGGATAGCAAATGTGGCGCGCCGCACATCAGCGCTACGCGGGCAAACGGTCAACGCCATTCAGGTGAGGGGATTTTAGCAATAAACGCCGGTGAGCATGCGCCAGGGGGCGCGTCCACAAGCCGGGATGATCTCACGCAGAGACGCAGGAGAACACGGGCAAATAGCAAGCGCAGCATCCAGCGACGCTCCTAATCCGCGTTCGGTAAACGCACCCGCTCTTATGTCCTCTGCGCCTCAGCGGTTGAGATTATCAATAAGCGCTTTTATGCAGATGAGGGAATGTACCCCGTATACCAATCGTCGGGGAATCGTCGGTCAATCGTCCAGCAGACAAAGCGACGCCCTGCTATGCTGGTCATGTCGGGCGAGCGCTTCTTCTCTTCACTTCGGGACACAAGGCCGGCGCATGCGCGCCGGCCTTGTGTCTTAATCGAATAGATGCGCGTTTAGGCTTATCTGACGATGAACTTACCGCGCATCAGCGTCGCATGGCCGGGGAAGGTGCAGACAAAGTCATAAGTTCCGCGCGGCGGCGCATCAAACGTCACCGAGACGGTTTCGCCTTCCTTGGCCAGCGCGGTATAAGCGAGCACGCGGTTGTCGTTTGGTTTGAGGTAATTGTTTGCTTCGCCAGCCGCGATGCCATCGGCAGCTACTGCATCTATGGTGCCTGGCCGCACCAACACCCAGTTGTGGTACACCCCAGAGCCGGGCGAGGCATTGTTCTTCATCACCAGCGTCACTTTGGAGCCGACGGGCACTTCTAGGGTGTCCTTATCGTACTCCAGTGCATCACCCTTGGAGCCGATCTCCAGCGTCACAGGCTCTCCGCTGGGTGCAGGTGTGGGGGTCGGGGGTTCACCACCTCCACAGGCGGCAATAAACGTGCTGCCGGCGAGCAGGCTGCCAGCGAGCACCGCGCGCTTTAGGAACATTAGACGTGAGAAGATGCTGTGCATACTAAACTCCTACAAGCCCAAACTAACTTCGAAGCGGGAGTATATCACCCTCTCAGCCGCCCAACCGGCCAGTGACGGTTTGCACTAAAATGATGGGACAAATGGCAGGCACGATTACTGCGCTGAAAGCGCAGCCTGGCCGTGCGCGTGTCAACGTTTACTTAGACGGCAAATTCGCTTTTGGGCTGGCCTTGATCCACGCCTTATGGCTGAAGGTCGGTCAGACGTTAAGTGACGATGAAATCGCCGCATTGCGCTCGGCAGACAGCGAGGAGCAGGCGTGCGCGCGCGCGCTGACGTTGCTCGCATATCGGCCACGCAGCGTGCATGAGGTGCGTGCGCGCTTGCGGCAGGCCGGCGCTGACGAACAAACCATCGCCCGCGTTGTGTTGCGCTTGCAGGCTGCTGGGCTGCTGAGCGATGCGGAATTTAGCCAAGCCTGGGTGGAAAGCCGAGTGCGCGCCCGCCCACGCAGCAAGCGCGTCATCGCCTGGGAGCTGCGCCAAAAAGGCATCGCCGAGGGCCATATCACCGCCGCTCTGGCTGCCGTGAACGACGAAGACATCGCTCGCCGCGCCGCGCAGAAATATTGGCCGCGCCTTCAGCGTCTCTCGCCTGCCGAACGCAAACGAAAGCTTTATGCTGCTTTATCCCGACAAGGATTCGAACATCATACGATCATACAAACTATTGATTGGGCTGAGTCATTGCAAGAGGCAGGCGGATCAACCGACAGCCCTAATTCATTGATTGCATAGTCTCGGGGTTGTTGTAGTCAACTGTGCTGTCTTGATCGCTGGCTCGGCCAGAGGAGACGCCATGAGCACACTGGGGATCATTGTTATCGAAGCCGTTGTTGCCCTCATCGTGGCAGCGATGGTCGGCTGGATCGGCTATCGCCTGGGGCGCCAGCGCGCCAAGGATGAGGGGGCCTACCTGCGCGTGGAAGCCGAGAAGACGTTAAGCGAAGCGCAAGCCAAAGCGCGCCAGATGTTGGTAGAGGCCAAGGACGAGATCATCAAGCTGCGCGACGACTTTGACCAGGAGCTGCGCACGCGCCGCCAAGAAATTCAACGTGAAGAGGATCGCTTAAAGAAGCGTCGCGAGGAGCTGGATAGTCAGCGCGATCGACTTGAGCAGCGCGAGAAGAAGCTGAACCAGCGTCAGGCGACCCTGGATAAGCGCGAAGCTGAGCTGGAGCGCACCTACAAAGAGCGAGTCGTTCAATTGGAAGCCAAGTTAGAAGAAGTGGCCGGCATGACGCGCGAGGACGCCCGCAATACACTGCTTGAGATAGTCCGCAACGAAGCGCGCAACGACATGGCCCGTATTATTCGCGAGGTGGAAGCCGTGGCGCAGGAAATGGCCGAACAACGCGCCCGCAAGCTGGTCATCGAGACCATGCAGCGGGTGGCCACCGATGTGGTGGCCGAGCGCGCCATCACCACCATTGAGCTACCTAACGAAGAGGTCAAAGGGCGCATCATCGGGCGCAACGGGCGTAACGTACAAGCCTTTGAACAAGCTGCCGGCGTGGACATCATCGTGGATGACACGCCGGAGACCGTCACCATTTCCTGCTTCGACCCAGTCCGCCGCGAGATCGCCCGGCGCGCGCTAGAGGCGCTGCTGCGCGATGGCCGCATTCACCCCACGCGGATCGAGAAGACGCTGGAAGACGCTCGGCGGGACGTGGAGCGCATCATGGCCGAGGAGGGCGAGCGCGCGGCCATCGAGGCCGGCGTGCCAGGGTTGCCCCCCGAGATCATCCGCACGCTGGGCCGCCTAAAGTACCGCACCAGCTATGGCCAGAATCAGCTCTACCATGCTGTGGAAACTGCCAAGCTGGCTGGCTTGCTGGCCTCGGAACTCAAGGCCGACGTCAAGGTTTGTAAGATGGCCGGCCTGCTCCATGACATCGGCAAAGCACTGGACCGCGAGAGCGAAGGGACGCACGTCCAGCTCGGCGTGGATTTGTTGCGCCGCTTCAACATTAACCCGAAAGTTGTCCACTGTGTTGAGGCCCATCATCACGATGTGCCCCAGGAGACCCTGGAAGCCATCATCGTGGAGGTCGCCGATGCGATTAGCGGTTCTCGCCCAGGCGCCCGGCGCGAGACGCTGGAGTCCTACGTCAAGCGCGTGCGTCAACTTGAGGAGACCGCCAAGTCGTTTAAGGGCGTGGGTGAGGCATACGCGATTCAAGCGGGCCGTGAGTTGCGCGTCATCGTCAAGCCGGAGGCGATTGACGACATGGCTTGTATTCAGCTCAGCCGCGACATCGCCAAACGCATTGAAGAGACGATGGAATACCCCGGCCAGATCAAAGTGACTGTGGTGCGCGAGATGCGCGCCGTGGAGTATGCGAAGTAGAATAAAGCGAGCTAGTTGTGAGGTAATCCCATGTCAGGTCATAGCAAGTGGGCAACGATCAAGCGGGCTAAAGCCGCAAACGATGCCAAGCGCGGTGCGCTGTTCACCCGGCTGGGGCGCGAGATCATGATTGCTGCGCGCGAAGGGGGGCCAAACCCTGAAGCCAACTTTCGCTTGCGCCTGGCTATTGACCGCGCGCGCGCAGCCAACATGCCAAAGGAGAACATCGAACGCGCCATCGCCCGCGCCACCGGTCAGGGCGGCGAGGCCGAAGCCTTTGAGGAGATCATCTACGAGGTATATCTGCCCCATAAAGTGCCGGCCATGATTCAGGTCCTGACCGACAACCGCAATCGCACCGTGGCTGAGGTGCGCCGCGTGATCACGCGCGCCGGCGGGCAGATGGACGGCGCAGCCGTCGCCTGGCAATTCCAGCGCAAAGGTGTGATCGTCATCGAGCAAAAAGCCAGCTTGGAGCCAGACGCGGTGTTTGAGACCGCCCTGGAAGCCGGCGCCGACGATATTGACGTCGGCGATGAAGCCATCGAAATCACCACCTCGGTGGAGAACTTCCGCGCTGTCCGCGACGCCTTAATGCGAAAGGGCTACGAATTGGCCAGCGCCGAGATTGCCTTGGTCCCAACCACTTACACGCAGCTCGACCGCGAGAAGGCCGAACAGGTTTTGAACGTCATTGACGCCCTGGAAGAGCTGGATGATGTTCAGCAGGTGTATCACAATCTCCAGCTCCCGGCTGAGGTCGCAGCCTAGTTGGTGATCGTGATCGGCATAGATCCCGGCGTGGCCCTGACGGGGTTTGGCCTGCTGCGCGAAGCTCCCGATGGCCGGCTCGAGGCGCTGGCGCATGGCGTAATCGAGACGCCCAAAGCGCAACCACTGGCGCGCCGACTACAGTTGCTTCAACAACAGCTTCAAGCGCTCATTACGACCTGGCAGCCCCAGGAGGCCGCCGTGGAGGAAGTCTTCTTCGCCACCAACGCCAAGACCGCGCTGAGCGTAGGGCAAGCGCGCGGCGTGGTGCTGCTCACGTTATTCAACGCCGGCATCGCCATTCATGAGTACACGCCGCTCCAGGTTAAGCAGGCAATCGCCGGCTACGGCCAGGCCGACAAACGCCAGATGCAGACCATGATCAAGGCGCTGCTTGGCCTGGTTGAGCCACCACGCCCTGACGACGCTGCGGATGCGCTGGCGGTTGCGCTGACCCACCTGCACAGCCGGCGCTGGGCGCAACTAGGCGCTTAATCTTTCCCGTTGATGATCGCGCGCCTACGCGGGATGGTCCTCGCCCTCAGCCCCCCGATGGCCGTCGTGGACGTGCAGGGGGTGGGTTTTCGCGTCTGGTGCTCCCAGGCCGCGCTTGACGCCCTCGCCATCGGCCATCCCTGCGATCTGCACACCCGCCTCATCGTGCGCGAGGATGAATTGGCACTTTACGGCTTTGCCGACGAGGACGAAGCGGCGTTGTTCGGGTTGCTGCTTGGCGTGTCGGGCATCGGTGCGCGCACAGCGCTGGCGCTGCTGTCACGGCTGGCGCCCGCTGCCCTGCGCCAAGCCATCTCCGCCCAGCAAGTTGAGGTGCTTTCACGTGTGCCGGGGGTGGGCAAAAAGACAGCCGAGAAGATCATCTTCGCGCTCAAGGATAAGCTCGCCGGCGGTGAAGGCTTGCCGTCCGGCGCGCCGCTTTCGGCGGCTGATGCCGAGGTCATCGCTGCGCTGACGGCGCTGGGCTACAGCCTGGCCGAGGCCCAGCGCGCGCTGGCCGCATTGCCACGCAACGAACCCCTTGATCTAGAGGAGAAGATCCGCCGCGCGCTGGCCTACTTTGGCTAATCGCCATGATGGAACGCCTGCGCTTGCCCGTGCTCATCCTGAGCCTGGCGTTGCTCTTGGCGCTCGCCCTGCGCTTTTATCGGATCGAAGCACAGTCGCTCTGGTATGACGAGGGCAACAGCGCACGCTTGGCCGAGCGCTCCATACGCTTAATCATCGAAGGCGCAGCCGGCGACATTCATCCCCCGCTTTACTATCTGCTCCTCAAGCTGTGGCGGTCGGCGTTTGGCGAGAGCGAAGCGGCGCTGCGCGCGCTCTCTGCCATGTGCAGCACGTTCACCGTCCTGTTCGCCTACCTGATCGGCCGCACGTTCAATTGGCAAACGGGCTGGCTGGCCGCTTTTCTGCTGGCCGGCATGCCGTTTACCATCTATTACGCTCAAGAGGCCCGCATGTATGCGCTGTTGGCGCTCTGGGCGGCTATCAGCACGTGGGCCATCCTCGCCCTGCGAGACCGGCCTGAACGCGCAACCATGCCGGCACTCGCCTACGTGTTGGCCACTGCAGCCGGCCTGTGGACGCACTATGCTTATCCCTTCGTCTTGCTCGCGCAGGGCGCAGCCTTCGCTGCCTGGCTGGCCGGCCGGTGGGTGCCCGCTGCGCTGGCGCGCTATCTCGCACTCAACGTCGCTGCGCTGGTTCTGTATCTTCCCTGGCTGCCGATCGCGCTGCGCCAGGCGGTGAACTGGGGCGTAGAACGCGCGCCCTATGCGCTGGGCGACGCCGTGGTTGAGGTCTATCGCACCTTGGTCGGGGGGATGACGCTATCCACTGCCGAAGCCGGCTTGCCAATGGCGCTGTTCGGCGCAGCGATTGGTGTGGGCATGTTCGCCCCCAACCGCTCATCCCTTGATCGGCGCGTGCTGATGGGGGCGTTGCTCGCGTTGCCGGCTGCGCTGCTGCTGGCGCTGGGCCTATACCGCGAGGCTTATCTGAAGTTTCTGCTGGTGAGCGTTCTGCCGCTTTGCGTGCTGGCCGCGCACGGCTGCGACGTGGCGGCGAATTGGACAGCGCAGCAACTGCGCCGCCGCGAATGGACTGCGGTCATCGCCGCCGGCCTTGATGCGCTCCTCCTGGCGAGCGTAGCGCCCTCGCTGGATAACCTGTATCACAACCCAAGCTACGCCCGCGACGACTACCGAGGCATCCAGCGTTTGATCGCCACTGACCGCCGACTGGATGACGCGGTGCTCTTCCTCGCGCCCAATCAGTGGGAAGTGTTCACCTACTATCAGCGCGACGACCGCAATTTGTATCCACTTACGTATCGGCCAGCCTCCTACCAAGCGGTTGACCAGCAGATGCGCACGATAGCCGGCGCACATGGCCGGCTGTTCGCGCTCTATTTTGGCGAACGAGATGCCGACCCGGAGGGATGGTATGAGACCTGGATGAGTGGCCATCTCTACAAAGTACATGAGCGGTGGGTGGGGAACATTCGGTTGGCTGTTTACGACAGCGGCCATGACAATGCTGCTTGGACGGTCGCCCAAGGTGCGACCTTCGGCGATGCCATCGTGCTGCGCCAAGCGCGCGGACGCTTTGGCCCGCTTCAGCAAGGGGATGTGTTGCCTGTCGAGCTTGTCTGGGAAGCGACAGCGCTGCCAAGGGGGCGTTACAAGGTTTTCATTCACGTTGGCCTGCCCGATGGGCCGCCTGTCGCTCAGCACGACAGCGAGCCGGTGGCCGGCTATCGCCCAACAGATAGTTGGCCTGTTGGCGAGCGCATCTACGATCGGCGCGGCGCCTGGATCGCACCAGGTACGCCGGCGGGTGACTATGGCGTGTTCGTTGGCCTCTACGACCCGCTCACGGGTGCGCGGCTGACGGTCGCACGCGATGGTCAATCGCTGGGCGATCGCTTGTTGATCGGTGAAGTGCGCGTGCGCTGAGACAATGATGACACGGCCATCATTTGGCCTGGGGGAAATAGCGGCTTTCCAGGAAGCTGACCGACTCACTCACACCAGCGTCGTTGCTATTTACGGGGAGTGGTCCACTTCAAAATGATACGAGTTCGGATGCGCCATGATGTTGCCGGGGAGTGCTCAACTTTGGGGTGATTTGGCTCACCGAGATGAGAGGCGCAGAGAGCGCAGAGGATATGTAAAAATCTCTGCGTCCTTCGCGTCTCTGCGGTGCGTATTTCTTAGTATCACCTTCAAGTGGCGCACTCCTAGATGCGGTATGATCCGGCTCGGAACCAAGATTCTTGAGGAGAAGAACCATGGCAAAACCAGTCACGCTCACAGATGCTAACTTTGAGCAAATGGTGGAACAGCGCAAGGGCGTGGCGCTCGTGGACTTTTGGGCAGAGTGGTGCGGTCCTTGTAAGATGATCGCGCCGATTGTGGAGCAGATCGCTGAAGAGAACGGCGACAAGATGCTGGTCGGCAAGCTCGATGTAGATGCCAACGGCGAGACTGCGATGAAGTTCGGCGTGATGAGCATCCCTACGCTGATTCTGTTTAAAGATGGCGAGCCTGTCGAGCGGCTAGTGGGTTATCGCCCCAAGGAACAGCTCATGGCCAAGATTCGGCCTTACCTGAGCTGAAGTCGCGCTGCGAATGACCTACGCCCCTCGTATGAGGGGCTTTTTTATTAGCGACCGAGCGAAGATGGCGTGGGCGGTGTCGCTTGCGCTGCGCGGGGCTGAGTGATCACCAAGACCACCTCGAGCTTATCGAAGTCCACCCCTGGCCGCACAATCGCTTGCTGGGTTGTTTCCACGTCCTGGCTGATGACCCGCTCTACTGCGCCGATAGGTAGCCCTTGCGGCAACATGCCGCCCAGGCCGCTGGTCACGATCAAGTCTCCTGGCTTAAGCGGTTCAGTTTGCAGCACGTTTTGCAAGAGCAAGACGCCTTCGTTTGTGCCGGCGACCGTGCCCGAAGAGCGCGATTCCACCATGCGCACGTTGATGAAAGAGGCTGGGTCGGTCAGTAACTGCACTTGGGCGGTGGCATAGTTGACTTTGCCGACTCTGCCCACCAAAGCCAGCCCACCCGCTACGACGGGCATGCCGATCTCTATGCCATCCCTCGCGCCGGCGTTGATCGTGATGTAACGCACGAACGGGCTGGTGTCGCCGGCGATGACATTTGCGCATTTGCCCGCAGTTGGCAACTGGGGATTGACCCCTTGACATTTCAGCGTATCGGCTATTCCGATCACGTCGGCGCCGACCACCTCATAAGCAGGGTTATCGCTGGCGAAGCGCAGAAGATCGCGGTACTGCTTTAGCTCGGCCTGAAACTCGCGCAGGCGGATGTTCTCTGCCTCTAGCGCTGTGACCTGGCGGCGGAGGGTTTCGGCGCGCGCGCGCAGATCGATCAGGTCGTTGTTGCTGCGAAACAGCTCGCCAAGCGTGCGTCCTAGGTTCGTGAACGCTTCCTGGAGCGGTCCAAGCAACAACGAGGCCGGCCCCTGCGAGATTGGCTGAGCGGACAGCGCGCCCGACAACAGGGCGATTGCGCCTATCGCAAGCATCACAAAGATCAGCGCGAACGAGCGAGAGCGTGGACGATTCGTCACGTCTTCTACCGATGATAGCAGCGCAGATGGCTGTAGGGCGCATACGCTTGGCATGACCAGCATCGAGGGTCACCGGCGCCCTGCCTCACTCACCAACAGGGGCAACCGTTGGTGGGCCGCCCAATGATGAAAGTCCATCTGCCACTGGCTATATCGTCGAGGGAGAGGGTTAGTCGAGCTGGGCGATGGCGAGCCGGCGGAAGCGTGAGCGCTTTTTGAACTGATGAGTCTCCATGCGCTCCAGCACATCGCGCAAAAATCGCACCGCCTCGACGATGTAAGCGCCCTTATTCAGCATGACGCACTCCGCGCGACCGCTCATGACGGCGTCGGAGACCTCGGCCCGCGATGGCGAGCCGGTCTTGGCCATGCTCTCCAAGACCTGTGTTGCCCAGATGACCGGCAGGTGTGCTGCCTCGCACAACCAGAGGATTTCTTCCTGTACCTCGGCCAGTCGCTCGAAGCCCACCTCGACAGCCAAATCGCCGCGCGCCACCATCACCCCGATCGGGGGTGCCTGTAGGCCGGCCAGCAGCAAGCGCGGCAGGTTTTCAAACCCTAGCCGTGTCTCGATTTTCAAGATCACACCGACGTGCGAGGCACCCACATCATCCAGCGCTTTGCGCAAAGCCCAAAAGTCGCTGGGGCTGCGCACGAAGGAAAGGCCGATCATGTCCACGTGCGGGGCGACAACGCGCAGGTCGGCCATGTCCTTGTCGGTGATGGCAGGGATATCGAGATGGACGCCAGGCACATTGACCCCTTTCTCCGCGCCTAGCTTCGCGCCGCTGGCTGGGCTGGTCTGCGTGATTTCGATCAACATCTGCTGACCATCGTTGGTCAATACGCGCCCGCCGATTTTGCCGTCATCGAACCAGATGGTCTGACCGGGCGAGATGGCCGCAAACGCAGGACCAATCGAGCAGCCGATATGCGCATGGCGAATGATCTCACCATCCGGATTGCACACCGCCGGCTGGCCAGGTGTATTGTCATTGGTCATGATAAGCTGGTCGCCGGTTCGCAGCAGCAGTGGCTCGCTTATCGCTGGCAGCTCGCCAACCTGTAGCTCTCCCAGCGCGGCCCTGTTGCGCAAGAGGTTGACGGGCATGCCAGTTTCCAGATAGATGGTGCGGTCACATTCGGCCAATACAGCAGCGTCGCGCCGGCTCACGACTTTCAAGACGCGGTAGCGACCGCGCGCGTCGCGCAGGGCGATTGCATCGCCGGGCTGAGCCTGGTCGAGCGTTTCCCCGACCAGCGGCACCGCGGGCGATTCGTCGCAACGCTGACCGGGCCGGACGAACCAAACCTGGGCAGGCTTGGTCACGCGACCGCGGATGTCGCGTTGTGGCCGCAACTTAATCACACGCGCGGTCGTTGCCAGCGGTCCTGTGCGCAGCTTCGGGCCGGCCAGGTCGGCGCAGACCTTGCACGTCTTCCCGAGCCGACGCTCGGCGTGCCAAAGGTTCTCGATCATCCTGAGCCAAGCATCTGGGCCGTCGTGCGCACAGTTGATACGCATAATATCCATGCCCGAAGCGAGCAGGTCGCATACCAAGCCGGGATTATGCGCGGCCTCGGAGGGCATGGTCACCATGATGCGCACAGAGCGACTGGCCGGTAGCGGGCCAAATAAGCGACGAGTATGTTCGTGCAACAACGCCCGACCGCGCTTGAAATCCACAGTGGTGGAAGAATCAAACCGTGGTTCGCGATTAACCAGGCGATGCAATGCCAGCAGCACGGATTCCAGAGTGTGAAGCGTGTGTGCCTCAGATCGCCCTAGCGAACTAAGGCCGAGCGACGCCAGCTCATCTTGCAAGTCGCGGATATCCATCTGGCGCAGCGCCAGGTAATGAAGCAAGTTGCGCGCGCTCTCCCGATAATCCGGCGCGGTTTGCGATATGGCATCGCGAAACCGCTCCTCTAAAGCCAACGCGCGCTGATAAAGTTCCTGAACCGGCGCGATCAAGCGTTCTGGTGAGCTGGTCATCGGGGGCCGGCTATATTTTAGCTATAACGGGTGCATCGCCGATGGGGATGCGTTCATGATTTGGGACGGGCGCCCCCCATGTGCTTGGCGCAACCAGTCGGTGATCGGATAGCACCCTGCCCCATCCTGCCATGCTGAGCACAGCGAAGAATCTAGAACTCATCTCAGAAATAGTGTCTCAACGTGAGTTCGGAGTTTAGGGTGCATACGCTTGGCGTGAAGCGCAAAATATCCCGCCCCACCTTGTCATTCTGAGCGCGAAGAATCTAAGCTCGCGGCTAACCAAGTTGCCGCGAAGCAGCAGGCCGGTGGGTGCCGCTCAGCCTAGCAGCCCCCTTTCTTTCCCCCGCACACGGGGGAATCAGAAGGGGGCTTCCCCCGCACGCGGGGGAATTAGGCAGGGGCCTGGTGGCTTCGTGGAGTTTTGGTTGGGCGGGATTCTAGATGCTTCGCTCAGCATGACATGTGGACAATGTTC
>DAOTYZ010000298.1:0-19837 GCA_034434555.1 Candidatus Roseilinea sp. | reverse complement strand
CCGACCGCCCGCGCCCTGTTCAAGCGCCGCCTGCGCTACATCGCCGCCCGCTGGGCCTATTCCACCCACCTGCTGGCCTGGGAGTGGTGGAACGAGGTGAACTTCACCGAGCTGGTGGACGCCGCCGTGCTCAAGCCTTGGCTTGAGGAGATGACGGCCGTCCTGCGCGCCTACGACCCCTATCGTCATCTGACCACGATCAGCTACGCCGTGCCCGGCGACCCGCGCATCTGGGCGATGCCGGAGATTGACCTGGTGCAGCGCCATGAATACGGCCCGGAGGAGCCGGCTTGGTTCAGGCCGGTCGCCGGCGGCCAGGCGTTCTTCCGCCACATGAGGGACATCCCCGCCAAGCCGGTGCTGCTGGGCGAGTTCGGCGCGGCGTTCACCTACGAGCAAGCCGACGCGCTGGCACGCCAGGGCGTGCACTTCCACAACAGCCTGTGGGCGGCGGCGTTCAACGGCTTCGCCAGCACGGCGATGTACTGGTGGTGGGACACGCTGGTCGCGCCGGCGAACCTCTGGCCGCGCTATCGCGGCCTCGCGCGCTTCCTGCGCGACGAAGACCTGGCCCGCTTCGCGCCGCTGCCGGTCTCGGTCGCGCCGGCGGAGGCGGCGATCGCGCTGGGGCTGCGCGCGCCCGATCGCGCCCTGATCTGGCTGCGCGACCGCCGCTACCGCATGGACGAGGCGGCCTACCAATACAGCGTCCAGATCGCCACTGGCCAGGCCAGCGAGGCCACGTTTCGTTTTACCCTGCCGGCGCTGACCGACGTCGTGCTCGAGATGCAAGCGCTGGGCGCGGGCCGGCATCGCGTCACGTGGTTCGACACGCGCGCTGGCGAGCCGATCGCAGCCGATGACGCCTGGCCCGAAGCAGGCCGCCTGCGCCTGCGCGCGCCGGCCTTTCGCCATGACCTGGCCGCAAAGGTCATCCCGTTGACGCGCTGATCGTGGCTGCATTCAAGCTCGTGACCTTCAACCTGCTGAATAAGCCCTCGCGCTGGCACGAGCGCCGCAAGCTGATCGTGCGCGAGCTGCGCGCGCTCCAGCCTGACCTGATCGCGCTCCAGGAAGTGAGCCTGCCGCACAACAACGCCCAGTGGCTGGCGGATCAACTGGGCGGCTATAAGGTGTACACCTCGCCGAAGGCCGGCCCGCTGGGTGCGCGCGAGGGCCTGGCCGTGCTCAGCCGGCTGCCGGTGGAGGCGCGCTGGACGATCAACCTACAGGCGCAATCGCGCGTCGCCCAGGTGTTGCAGGTGCGCCTCGGCGACCAGCCGCTGGTCCTCGTCAACGGCCACTTCCTGTTTCACGTCTATGACCACATCAAGCGCACCCAGCAGGTGTTGCGCGTCCTGAGCTGGCTGCGCACGTCGGTAGCCGGCTATCCGGTGGTCGCCTGCGGCGACTTTAACGCGACGCCGGAGATGCGCACGATCCAGATGATGAAGCGGACCTTTCGTTCCGCGTATGAGCTGGTCCATGGCCACGAGCCGGAGTACACCTGTCCCACGCCGCTGGTCTATCGCTTCAACGCCGTGCGCAAGGGCCTGAGCACGCTGGGGAACCTGATCGCCAATCGCCAGCCCAAGCCGTGGCGCGGCACGCTGGACTACATCTTTGTTGACCACCACTTTCAGGTCATGTCCTGCGACCTGGTCTTGAACGCGCCGGCGGAGGACGATCCGACGCTATACCCTTCGGATCACGTCGGCCTGTGCGCGGCGCTGGCGCTCGGCTCGCCGACCGCCTGAGCTGCGGGCCTTGGCGACCCCGCAGCGCCCCGCCCAATTCCCCCGCGTCCTGGGAAACAGCAACTAGGCTGGTGTGAGTGATGTTGGGCAGCTTCCCGGCCAGCCCCTCCCCAACCCACCCCGTAAAACTTAGCATTACCCATAAGTGCTTGGGGGATTGCCGAGCGTGCTGCGCATCAATTGCCAGGCTGCCGCAGCGCAGCAGAGGCGGTTCGCGAACCGCCTCTGTGCACCGGACTGAAGCGCTGCGGGGTCGCTGAGGCAGGAGGTTGGGTGGCTTCGCGGTGTTTTGGTTGGGCGGGATTTCAGATGCTTCGCTTCGCGCAGCATGACAGACGCGCCCCTTTACCCTCTCGCAGGCTGCGCGGCCTGCGGGAGTTTGCATCGCTAGAAGATAACTTTTTGCCCCCTGTTGGTGAACACACTCCCTGCGCCCAAGCGCGTTTGCTTGGTAAGATAATCCGCCTAAAGCGCGCCGATGACGCAGCGGATTCGCGTCTCTTCTCACTTTCTGGCCTTCCTGCCGACGCTTGACCCGCAAGCGCTGGCTGAGGTGATGGTGGCGTTCGCCAACAGCGACGGCGGCACCATCGTGCTGGGCTACGATGAACGCGGCCGGCCCACACTCGATGTCACGCCGGAGGACATCGAAGCCTCGCTCCAACAAGCAGCCAACCTGACTTCGCCGCCTGTGCTGGCGACGCTGGAGAGTTCCAGCGACGGCCACGCCCCCAAACTCGTCGTGCGTGTGCCGCGCAGCATGGACCTGCATTCAACAAAGGATGGTCGCGTGTTGGTGCGCAGCGCGGGCGAGAACCGCGTCTTGACCGGCGAGGAAATCCGTCACCTCACCCAAAACAAATCCCTGGGCGACTACGAAGCCGAGACCGTTCCGGCAGCGACATTGCAAGACTTCGATGATGACGTGGTCGCCGAATACATCGCCAAGCGCGAGGCGCGCACGCGCCGTAAGATTGATCTCGCCGAGCGCACCGCAGCCGGCGCAGCCGCGCTGCTCCAAGAGATCGGCGCGCTGGACGTGCGCGGCCAGCCCACTGTTGCCGGCATCTTGCTTTTCGGCAAAAATCCCCAGGCGTTTCTGCCCCAAAGCGGGGTCGTCTTCGTCAAGTTCCCCGGCGTAGAACCGCGCTCGGAGGAAGGCCGCGCCGGCTACGGCAGGCGCGAAGAGATCAACGGTCCGCTTGCTCGCGTGATCGAGCGCACTTGGCAAGTGGTCCTGGAAGAGATGCGCGTGGGGGCGATCGTAAAAGGGCTGGAGCGCCACGAGGTCTTGGAGTATCCGGAGTTTGCCGTGCGCGAGGCGCTGGTGAACGCGGTGTGCCACCGTGACTATCGCCTGCGTGGCCGGCGGGTTGAGGTGCGCAAATACGCCGATCGGCTGGAGGTGATCTCGCCCGGCGGGCTGGCCGGCTACATCACTTTGGATAACATCATCGAGGAGCACTTCTCGCGCAATCCGCGCATTGTGCAAGGGCTATTCCAGTGGGGATACATTGAAGAATTGGGTTTGGGCATAGACCGGATGATCGAAGAGATGGTCGCTGCCGGCCATCCAGCCCCTAAGTTCAACGCCACGTCCTATAGCTTCACGGTGATCCTCTCGAACGTGCGCGAACGCCGCATCACCCAGAACATCACGCTGTTCGCGCCAGAAGCTGGCGCGCTGCCCGCCGGCCTAACCGTGAACGAGCGGCAGGCCCGCGCCCTGCAGTATGTGCGCGAGCACGGGCGCATCACCAACCGCGATTTTCAGGTGCTTTGTCCGAACGTGACGCCCGAGACCTTACGCATGGACCTGGCCGACCTGGTGGAGAAAGGCGTCTTAATGCGCATCGGCGAGAAGAAGGGCACCTATTACATCTTGAAGTAGCGTGTTTAGATGAAACGAGCAAGCGAAGTGCGGCGCGAGCCGCTTCCGTACGCTGTGTTCGGCGCGGAGCACATAGACGCTGCCTCGCGCGCACAAATGGATAACGCCATGCGCCTGCCGGTGAGCGTGGCCGGCGCGTTGATGCCCGATGCCCACGTGGGCTATGGCTTGCCAATTGGCGGCGTGCTGGCCACCGAGGGCGCGGTGATCCCCTACGCGGTTGGCGTGGACATCGCCTGCCGCATGCGGCTGAGCATCTTCGCTGCCCCGCCTGAACTATTGAGCCAACAACAGGGCCGCTTTGAGAAGGTGCTGCGCGAGCAAACGCGCTTCGGCGCCGGCGCGGAATGGAAACCGCCGCGCGAAGATCCGATCTTGGACGATCCCGATTGGCAGGCCGTCCCGCTCCTCAGACACCTAAGGGAGACAAAAGGCATTCCCCAGCTCGGCACATCCGGCAGCGGCAACCATTTCGTGGAGTTTGGCGAGCTAGAGGTGCTGACTACCGACCCCAAACTCGGCCTTCAGCCCGGTAAATATCTCGCGCTGCTCTCCCACAGCGGCAGCCGTGGGGTGGGTTACCAAATTGCGGACTACTACAGCAAGCTGGCGCACAGCCTGCATCCTGAACTGGATAAGGAACTGGCGCACTTGGCCTGGCTGGACATGTCCAGCGAGCCTGGACAGGAATACTGGCTGGCGATGAACTTGGCCGGTCGCTTTGCCTCGGCCAATCACCGCATCATCCATCAACAAATCACCAAAGCGGCGGGGCTGGACGTGCTGGCCACCGTAGAGAATCACCACAACTTCGCCTGGGAGGAGACGTTGCCGGATGGCCGGCGCGTGTATGTGCATCGCAAGGGCGCGACGCCAGCGGGGAAGGACGAGCTGGGCGTTATCCCCGGCACGATGGGCGATGTGGGCTACGTGGTGCGCGGCAAGGGCAATCCAGCCTCGCTCAACAGCGCTTCCCACGGTGCTGGGCGGCAGATGAGTCGGAATGAGGCATTCAAGAGCATCACCAAGAAGATGCGCGATGCCTATCTGCGCGAGCGCGGCGTAAAGCTATTGGGCGGTGGGCTGGACGAGTCGCCACAGGCTTATAAACGTATTGACGAGGTCATGGCTGCCCAGCGCGACCTGGTGGAAATCGTCGCGCGCTTCCAGCCGCGCTTGGTGATGATGACCGATGACCCGCGCGATATTTAGGTGTTGAACGCCGGGTTGATCTGGGTAACGACGTGGCGCTCGTCAGGATAGGCAGGGCATGGCCGGCCGCTGAACGACTGACAGACCAGCGAAGGGTCAGGGAGCTGCGGCAGGCAGGCCCGCAGCCGGCAGAGCGCCAGGCCCACGACGTTGAGCGGACATCCGCGCATCTCGGCCACCGGTCGAAAGAGGGGATGCTGTACGGCGTAGCTCCCTGCCTTGTCGAACGGATCGCCGGTGGCGATGTAGGCTTCGATTTCCTCGTCGTCGTAATCGCGCATTAGCACGCGCGTGCTCACCGGCTCAGCCGTCTCATGCCCGCCACGGCGCACGACGATCACGGACTGCACCTGATGGGTGCGTCCGCGCAGGCGGCGCAGCATCCGGCGCGCGTCCTCTGGGCCGGCTGGCTTATTCAGCATCTCACCATCCAGCAGCACCGTTGTGTCGCAGGCGACGACAGGACGCTCGGCAAGTGCCGGGTAAGCCGTGAATAGCCTGGTCTGCGCCGTGCGGGCCTTGTCGCGGGTGATGCGCAACTGCGTCTCCAGCGGAGTCTCGCCCGGCCAGGGGGATTCATCTACATCCGCAGGACAGACCTGAAAGCCAACGCCTAGCCGGCTGAGCAGGTCGCGCCGACGCGCAGAGGCAGAAGCCAGGACGAGCAGGATGACAGAATCCGCGCTCAAGTTCAAGCGAACTCCGTGCGTTTGAGAATCTCGATGTTCTCAAGCGCCCGTCCAGTGCCCAGGGCCACGCAGGCGATTGGCGCGTCGGCCACATAGGCCGGCACGCCGGTCTCGCGGGTGAGGAACTCGTCGAGCTTGCGCAGCAGCGCTGTGCCACCGGTCATCGCCATGCCGCGGTCAATAATGTCCGAGGCCAATTCCGGCGGGGTGCGCTCAAGGACCGATTTCACGCACGCGGTGATCTGGGCCAGCGGCTCTTGTAGCGCCTCGACGATCTCATTTGTGGAGACCTCGATGGTGCGCGGCAGGCCGGTGACCTGGTCACGACCCTGGACTTCCATATACATCTCTTCGTCCTTGGGGAGCGGCAGGGCGCTGCCGATGTTGATCTTGATCTCCTCGGCGGTTGGCTCGCCGATGGCGAGGTTGTATTTGCGCCGGATGAAGTTCTGGATCGCTGCGTCGAGCTTTAGCCCGCCCACGCGCACCGAGTTGGCGACGACGATGCCGTTCATCGAGACCACAGCAGCCTCGGCGGTGCCGCCGCCGATATCCATCACCATGTTGCCAGTGGCGGTGTCTACAGGGAGTCCGGCGCCATAGGCTGCGGCCAGCGGCTCACGGATCAAAAACACCTCGCCGGCGCCGGCCTCCAGCGCCGCTTCGCGCACCGCACGGCGCTCGACGCTGGTGACCCCATAGGGCACACCGATCACCACCCTAGGTGGGAGCAAGCTGAACCCCTTCGCACGGTTCAGAAAGTGCTGGAGCATCTTCTGCGTCACCTGGTAATCGGCGATCACGCCCTCGCGCAGCGGCCGAGCGACCTCAATTTCTTCAGGCGTGCGCCCATACATCTGACGGGCTTCCTCACCCACCTCCACCACAATCTCTTCACGGGTGAGGATGGCGACGACCGACGGCTCTTGGATCACGATCCCCTTGCCGCGCACGTAGATCAGGACGTTCACCGTGCCCAGGTCTACGCCGATTTCAGCCCGAAGAATGCTCATTGTTTATGCAGATCAGCACGCTCGCCCCGGCACCAAGCTGCGTAGTGAGACCGGGATCAGGCGAGTCGCGTGCTAGCTGCTCGAATCGCCCCGCTGGGTGCGCCGGCGCATGGCGACGTTGATCCGCACCGTGTTTCGGCGCAGCGAAGCTTGCAGCTTAAACAGATCTTCTTTATTAGGAGGCGGGTTTTTCAACAGCTCGGCCGCGCGTGCGCGCGCAGCTTCGGCGCGCGCAATGTCAATCTCTTCGGCGCGCTCGGCGCTGTCGGCCAGGATGATCACGCGGTTGTCATGAATGTCCACGAAGCCGCCACCGATGGCGAATTCGTGCGTCTCCTCGCCGATCTTGACCCGCAGCTCGCCGGGCCGCAGGGTGGAGAGCACTGGAGCGTGATGGGGCAAAACCCCCATCACGCCCCCACTGCCTGGGATGGTGACCATATCTACGTCACCGCTGAAGACAGTGCGCTCGCTGGTTACGATTTCAAGGTGTAGAGGCATGGCGCTACTTTTGCTCGGCGCGGGCTTTCTCGTATTCTTCCCACACCTCGTCTATCTTGCCCTTCATCAGGAAGAAGCTCTCCGGCACTTCATCCAACTCGCCCTTAAGGATGCGATCGAAGCCGTCCACGGTGTCGGCGATCTTCACATAGCGACCTTCGCGGCCGGTGAACGCTTTGGCGACGAACATCGGCTGGCTGAGGAAGCGCTCGATCTTGCGGGCGCGGGAGACGAGCAGCTTGTCGTCTTCGCTCAGCTCGTCCACGCCGAGGATGGCGATGATGTCTTGTAGGTCCTTATAGCGTTGCAGGACGCGCTGCACCTCGCGCGCCACGCGGTAGTGCTCCGGCCCAACGATGTTGGGATCCAGGATGCGGCTGGTGCTCGCCAGCGGGTCCACGGCGGGATAGATGCCCTTCTCAGCGATTGAGCGTTCCAGCGTCACCGTCGCGTCCAAATGGGCGAAGGTGGCCACCGGCGCGGGGTCGGAGTAATCGTCAGCCGGCACATACACCGCTTGCATGGAGGTGATCGAGCCGCGCTTCGTCGAGGTGATCCGCTCTTGCAATTGGCCCATCTCGGTGGAGAGGGTCGGCTGATAGCCCACTGCCGAGGGCATGCGCCCAAGCAACGCCGAGACTTCTGACCCACTCATCACGAAGCGGAAGATGTTATCAATGAAGAGCAGCACGTCGCGGCCCTCATCGCGGAAATACTCGGCCATCGTTAGGCCGGTGAGCGCCACGCGCAGGCGCACGCCCGAGGGTTCGTTCATCTGACCGAAGACCATCACCAGCGAATCAATCACCCCTGCCTCGTGCATCTCTTTGTAAAGCTGGGTGCCTTCGCGGGTTCTTTCGCCCACGCCGGCAAATACAGAGTAGCCGTTGTGGAACTTAGCGATGGAGTTGATCAACTCTTGGATGGTGACGGTCTTGCCCACGCCCGCTCCGCCGAAGATGCCGGTCTTGCCGCCCTTGGTAAACGGCGCGATCAAGTCAATCACCTTGATGCCGGTCTCCAGCATCTCCACCGATCCCTTCTGCTCCTCAAACGTAGGCGCTGGGCGATGAATGGGATAGCGCAGGTCGGTCTGGGGGGCAGGTCTGCCGTCAATTGGGTCGCCCAGCACGTTGAAGATGCGTCCCAAGGTGGCCGCGCCGACCGGCACGCGAATCGGGCCGCCCGTGGCGCGCACCAACTCGCCGCGCCGAAGGCCGTCCGTGCTATCCATAGCGACCGTGCGCACCGTATCGTTCCCGATGTGCTGCTGCACTTCCAACACCAGCCGCCCGCTTGGCCGGTCAATTTCCAAAGCATCGTAAATCTCGGGCAGGCTCTCTGGGGGAAATTGCACGTCAACCACGCCGCCGCGAATGGCGATCACTTTGCCAACAACCGTTCTGTTGCTGCTCCCGTTTTGTCCAGACATGCGTTTGCTCCACTCCGTTTGGTTTTGTGTTTGCTTATTTGGCTTGCAGAACGACATAAACAGGCAGGCCGCTTCTCTCGTGGGCGATGAAGACCTCCACGACCTGCCGGCCCATCTGCTCGGCGAGCTGGGTAAATTCTGCACGGCGATTATAAACCGCGAACCGCTCCCACAACACAATGTAGTATTGCTCTGGGTCAGCCAAGGCATCGCGAACACGCTGGCGGAACGCCTCATCCGCCTCTGCCGAATACCCAAAGACCTCCACCGGCCGCACACGATTAGCGGTCAACACGCGCACGTTCTTCTCTATTCCCCAATCCAGCGCAATGGGCTGTTCGATCTGGCTGAGCGTTAGCCAGTCTGCCAGTTTGTAGATCGCGTCGGAGAATCGCCCAGAGCCACCCGTGCGAAGCAGCGTGGCATGGTGCTGTTCGTTGACCCATATGTCACGACTGAGCGGCAGGGCGAGCAGCAGGCCAACCAGACCGGCGAACAGCAAGGTGCGCAAAGCGGCCCAGCGCAGACGAAACAGCGACGCGAGCTGGTCGGCCAGCCAAACGGCTGCGCAGGCGATGACCATTTGCGGCAAGGGCAGCATGATGAACTGGTGGGTGGACCACAGGCCAGACACGGTGAACGCGCCGAGCACAGTGAGCGTGCCGATGCCGGCCAGGAGGGCGAAGAAACGCCGTGCCTCGCCTCGCGCACCCGCGCACAGGAGGACCAGGCCGCTGCCCAGCACTGCACTCACCACCAAGGCCGGCACAGCATAGATGTTGCTGAACGGGATGCCGTTGTACCAGAAGTAGCTGCCATCCAGGAACACGCGCACGTCGTCAATCGCCTTTCGCAGATTCTCGAAGAAAGCGGTGTTGTCCACGCCGAATTGTTGTGTGGGCTGGGTGAGTGAGTTGATGAGCAGCGTGATCGTCCAGGGCTGCCCATCGCGCAACCAACCGGCGATGTTGTAGTAGATGAGCGGAAACGCGCCGAGCACACTGCCGAGTGCGAGCGCTGCCAGGACACCCCTAAAGCCTGCCTGCGCATGATGGGCCGGCCAATTCAGCACCACACCCATCACCACCAGGACAATCACCCAGCGCAGAAAGAGCAGCTTGGCCCATAACCCCAGGCCTATCAGCAGGCCGGCGGCCAGAGCCATCGCCACGGCTTTCGCCGCGCGCCCCTGTGCCAACAGGCGCTCCTGCGCTGCATCGAGTAGCAGCAAGCTCCCCAGCGAGAACACCGTCATCACGCTGGTGACGCTGATGCCCTGCCGGCTGAACCAGATAAACGAAGGATTCGTCGCCAATAGCAAGACCGTGACCACAGCGACCGGTGCGCCAAACCATCGGCGGGCCAACAGCCAGGCCAGCAGGATGGTGACGCACGAGAAGAAGATTGGCTGAGCGCGCGCAGCCACATACCCCGGCCCGAACACCATCAGGAAGGGGAGGGTGAGGTAGCCACCCAGGCTGCCCATGTAATCCAGCAACATGACCGGATACGGGCCGATGCCGATCCCTCGCAACAGCTCTGGTTGCTCACCCTGTAGCAGCGCCAACATCGGCACAAGGTCCAAAGCCTCGTCGTAATAGAACCCCGGCAGATGGAGTTGTCGGAGCGCATACGCGAGGAAGAGCGCAATCGCCGCCACCGGTGGCAGAGATTGGGCGAAGGCGACCGTCAGGGTGGCAACACGCTCAACGCTCAGTGTCGAGCCTTGGTGCACCTGCACGTGGTTCATCGGCCTAGAGGAGCGAGAGCACCGAGCAAAGAAAATGCCGCGCTCGAACGCGGCATGTTTGTTGCGGAAGCGACGGGATTCGAACCCGCGTTCTCTGCCTTGACAGGGCAGCGTGTTAGGCCTCTACACCACGCCTCCTGATTGCGTCTGCGAGATGAGACTATACCACAACTTCTAAAGGGCGTTCGCCCGGGAGTGCGCCACTTGAAGGTAATACACGCACCGCAGAGATTTTTACGTATCCTCTGCGCTCTCTGCGGTTTAAATCTCGGTGAGCCAAGTCACCCCAAAGTTGAGCACTCCCCACCAATTAAGGCGACGTGCGAATTGGGCACACTGCCTTTGGGCGAGTGCCGATTTCCTGCGTTCCCCGCGTCAGAACAGACTTCGTGAACGTACCCTGCCCCTATCGGTGACCGCATCCGCTGTAAGATAGAAGCGTTATGCCCAAGGTCGCGTTTATTGGCGCCGGCAGCACTATCTTTGCTAAGAACCTACTGACGGACATCCTGAGCTTCCCCGAACTGGCCACTGCTCACATCAGCCTCCACGATATTGACGAATCACGCCTGCGGACATCAGAAGTGGTCGCGCAAAAGGTGGCCAGGGCGCTCGGTGCCCATCCAACTATTGAGGCAACGCTTGAGCGAACCCGAGCGTTAGATGGCGCAGATTACGTCATCACCATGTTTCAAGTCGGTGGCTATAGGCCCAGCACGGTGATTGATTTTGAGATTCCCAAGCAGTATGGATTGCGTCAGACGATTGCGGACACGCTGGGCGTAGGGGGCATCATGCGCGCGTTGCGCACCATTCCTGTCCTCCTTGACATCTGCCGGCAGATGGCGTCGGTCTGTCCGCACGCTGTGCTGCTCCAATACGTCAATCCGATGGCGATGAATTGCTGGGCTATCCACCGAGCGTCGCGCATCAAAGCGGTTGGGCTATGCCACAGCGTGCAGGGAACTGCAGAGCAGCTCGCCGCTGACATCGGCGTGCCAATCGAGGAGATCAACTATCTCTGCGCCGGCATCAACCACATGGCCTTCTACTTGCGGTTTGAGCAGGACGGCGAGGATCTCTATCCGCACATTCGGCGCGTGCTCGAAGAGGGCCGTCAGCCGGCCTGGAACCTGGTTCGCTATGAGATCTTCAAGCGCTTCGGCTATTTCGTCACCGAATCCAGTGAGCACTTTAGCGAATATGTGCCCTGGTTCATCAAGCGTGACCGCCCAGACCTGATCGCGCGCTACAACATCCCGCTGGATGAATACCTGCGCCGCTGCGAAGCACAGATCGCCGGCTGGGAGGCGCTGCGTGCGCGGCTGGAAGCTGGCGAGATGCCAGAGGTCAACCGAAGCCACGAATATGCTGCGCTGATCATCCACAGCCTGGAAACCGGCCAACCCAGGGTGATCTACGGCAATGTGCCGAACGATGGCTTGATTGACAACTTGCCGCCGGGCTGCTGCGTCGAGGTGCCTATTCTGGTGGACAAGAATGGCCTACAGCCCACCAAAATAGGCAAGCTACCTGTTCAGCTCGCTGCCCTGATGCGCACCAATATCAACGTGCAAGAGCTGACTGTGGAGGCCGCGTTGACGGGCAAGCGAGAGCACGTCTATCAAGCAGCCTATCTGGACCCGCACACGGCTGCTGAGCTGGACTTGGAGCAGATTCAGGCGTTGGTGGATGACCTGCTTGCGGCGCATGAGGCGACGGGTCTGCTGTCGCACTTTGCGTGAAGCATGCTGCGCGTCGTTCTCAAGGCCGCAATAAGGGTACATTCCCCAACTGAGGAGCCGTCCTCCGTGGATTGCTCACCATCGCCGAGAAGGATGGGCAAAGGCCAGGGGCGTCCCCCGCGTGCGGGGGACCATAGGGGGCGTCCCTGCGCGCAGGGGAATGAAAGGGGGCTGCCATCCTGAGCGGCATCCGCCGGCCTGCGGCCTCGGCCACCCTGAGCTTAGATTCTTCGTCGGCGCTCAGAATGACAAGGCGAGGCAAGGTGCTGATGGCCTTGCGCGCGCTCAATGCTGGTTATGCCAAGCATACTTGCCCCAAATCATGAATGCGCCTGCACCTTTGGCGCGGCATGGCAATCACTACAATCGCAGTGGTATGGAGACAGTTTCAGCATTCGACTTCGACCGCATTATTGACCGCCGCCGGCCAGGATGCGTTAAATGGACGCGCTATCCGGACGACGTGCTGCCGATGTGGGTGGCCGACATGGACTTTCTCTCGCCGCAGCCCGTGCGTCATGCCCTGGCAGAACGCGTTGCGCTGGGACTCTTCGGTTATGAATTTCCCACCCACGAATTGGCTGAACTGATCTGCGATTGGCTGGCCCGGCGGCATGGCTGGCCGGTTCAGCCAGAGGCAATTGTCTTCCTGCCCGGCTTGGTGAGCGGGATGAACCTGGTCGCCCGCGCTTTTGGGCGAGTGGGCGATTCAGCGTTGATGCTTGCGCCGATCTATCCACCGTTCTTCTCCGTGCCGGCCAATCAAGGGATGACGGCGACGACGGTCACGTTGCGCTGGCAGACCGAAGGCCAACACCTGCGCGGCGAAGTGGATGATGAGGCGTTCGCGCGCGCCATCGGCCCGCGCACGTCGCTATTCCTCTTCTGTCATCCGCATAACCCCACCGGCCATGAGTGGACGCGCGATGAGCTTCAGCGCTTGGCCGATATTTGTCTCTCGCACAACGTGCTGATCTGCTCCGACGAGATCTGGGGCGACCTCACCTTGGACGGCATCCGGCATACGCCGCTGGCCAGCCTGGCGCCGGAGATCGGCCAGCAGTGCATCACCCTGATGTCGCCCAGCAAGACCTTTAACATCCCCAGCCTGGGCTTTGGCTTCGCAGTGATCGAGAACGAGAGCCTTCGCCGGCGTTTCATCGCGGCCAACAATGGCGTGTTGCCATATCCGAATGCCATGGGCCTGGCCGCCGCAGCGGCGGCCTATCGCTGTTGCGATCAATGGCTCGACGCGCTCCGGCATTACCTAACGGAGAACCGCAACGTCCTGCTGGATTATTTGGCGCACCATCTGCCAGCCGTGCGAACCACGTTTCCAGACGCCACTTATCTGGCCTGGCTGGACTTTCGCGCAACCGGTCTGGATGACCCGCATCGCTTCCTTTTGGAGAAGGCGCATGTCGCGCTCAATGACGGGGCGTCGTTTGGTCCCGGCGGGCAGGGATTTGTCCGCTTTAACTTTGGGTGCCCGCGCGCGCAGATGCTCGAAGCGCTGGAGCGGATGCGCAGCGCCCTGAGCGGCATCGGCTAGGCCGGCAGGTTGCCGTTCTTGCCGGGCTGCTTGATCGGCAGATAGACGTCGAAGGTGGTGCCGACGCCCTCTTTGCTGTGCACGACGATCCGACCATGATGCGCCTGCACGATCGAATAAGCAATTGAGAGACCAAGACCAGACCCGCCGAGCGCCCGCGAGCGCGACTTGTCCACCCGATAGAAGCGCTCGAAGATGTGCGGCAAATCTTTCTCGGGAATGCCCGGCCCGTTATCGCTCACCGAAATGCGCACGTGGTCGCTGTAGCCGGCGGTGGCGTCAATGTTGACCTGCCCCCCTTCGGGGGTGTATTTGATCGCGTTCTCAACCAGGTTGAGTAGCACCTGCTTGAGCTGGTCGAGGTCAGCCTCAACTTTTAAGCCCTGTTCCGCGCTCGCCGAGACTTTCACACGACCAGCGCTGATTACTTGCGCGCTGCGCAGGATGGTGCCCAGCAACTCCTTGATATCAATCTCTTGGAGGCGCAACTGCAACACGCCGGCGTCCATCTGAGAAAGCAGCGAGAGATTCTTCACCATGCGCGCCATCCGATCACTCTCATCCGTGATCGCATCCAGCATCTCCTTGTCGCAACATTCGCTCTGCATGCGCAAGAGTTCTACGTTGCCCCGGATCACGGTGAGCGGCGTGCGTAGCTCGTGCGACACATCAGCGATCAGGCGCTGCTGGGCACGAAAGAGTTGAGACAATCGCTCCAGCATCTCGTTGAACGCGCGCGAGAGGCGGCTGACTTCATCGTTGGTCTTCGGCACCATCACGCGCCGATCCAGGTTCTCGGCGCGATAAATGGCCATCGCTGTCTTGGTCAGCTCATCCACAGGGCGCAGCGCTCTGCGCGCCATCCACGCGCCCACGATCGCCGAGAAGAAGATCCCGCTCCCCCCCATGATTGAAAGCGCGAACAGGAGGTTGTTCTGCGCGGTCTTCAATTCCTCCAGCGAGGTCGCCACTTGAAGGTAGCCGACCAAGTCCCCACTGTTCGTAATCAGCGCCTTTGTGAAGACGCGGATGGGCGGCGAATTGCGATGCTCAGCCTCGCTGAATATGGGCATCTTATCGCTCGAACGGATCATCTCGTTCAGCGTCTTTGGATCGAGGGGCACCAACAGGAATTCATCCGTGACGTTAGGCGACGTTACGAGGATGAGGCCACTGGGGCCGATGATTTGAACATAAATCTGAGAGGCGCGCAGCGCGTTGAGGCCCTGCAACCGAAGTATCTGCCGGCCATTCCGCTGTTCGAGCACCGGACGCCGCGCAAGCGCCAGGTTAAGCGTTGCTTCAGCCACCTGCACCAAGCGGGAATCCAGGTTCTGAATGGTCTGCCAGGTGACATAAAAATAGACTCCCGTGCCAAACAGCAAAAGAATGACGGTAAGGATGGCCGTATACCAGATGGTGAGGCGCGTGCGAATGGACATGCTTTCAGCTAAGGCTAACTTAAATCGCTGAGAGCGCGTTAATCGCCGGCCCGCTTACTCAATCGCCTGGGCGAGCGCGATCATCCGCGGGCTGCCCTCTCCGTAGGGATGCATCTCGTAGTCCCCATACCAGGCCGGCTCGGCGAAACCAGACATCATCAGCAGCAACTCCATCTCATGCCGGAAGACATGCCGCAGGCGGAGCGTGACCAGTTGCTCACTCAGCATCTCGCCGCCGACGCGCCTTTCTTCGATCCGATAGGTCAGCTCTTGCTCTTGGTCGGCCCAGAAGATTCGGCTGGCGACGTATTTGTGTATCTCGCTGCCGGCTTGTGGGTCTATCAGCGTCGCCTCGAGCTGAAACACCCCGTCGTCGGGCTGATAGGCCATCTCGTCGTTGGGTGGCAGATCAACGACCAGCAGCCCACCTGTGCGCAGGTGCCGGCGGGCGACGCGCAAGGTGGCCAGTTGATCTTCGCGGCTAAGGTTATGTAGAAACGTGTTTAGCGCGATCAGCACCAGGTCAAAGCTCCCCTGTTCATCTAGGCGCATCGTGCGCACGTCAGCGCGAACCAAAGCCCAACGCTCGGCGGGGATGTGACGGCTGGCGCGCAGTTTACGCTCAGCTATCCGCAGCATCTCAGCCGATTCATCCGCGCCCGTCACGCGATGGCCCGCTTCGGCCAACGGCAGCAACAGGCGACCGCTGCCGCAACCCAACTCCAAGATCATGGCTTGCGGTGCGATCGAACGCGCCAACCGCAGATACAGCGTCAAGTCGTCAAGGAAATGGGCGTGCTGTAGCTCGTAGATGCGCGCCAAGGCGTCGTAAGGCAGCATGGATGGTGAACGCTCTATAATCTTAAACGAACGCAAGGGTGAACGATTACAGGCCAGTACCACAAGATGGATCGGCAGGAAGTGCGTCTGCGAGCCTGATAGACAGCAGCTCGTCCTCACGTTATGTACTGGTTGGCGTTGGCGTAGTAGTGGGGATTGTGCTGCTGTGCGCGCTTACGTTCTTCGTGCTGTCCCAGACGCTGGGCAGGCAGGAGGTTTTACCCACGCGCGCGCCGGGCAGCACTGCCCGTTTGGAGTTGAGCGGTCCATTGACCGCCGGCGCTGCGTTTAGCGTGCGCGGCCAGGGCTTCCAGCCCAACGAAGTGGTTGAGATCTTCATCTCACCCGTTGCCGATTTCTCCAGCAGCACACTCCAGAAACTGGGCCAGACGTTCGCCGGCCCAGACGGCAACTTTCAGAAGGACGATCTCATCGCGCCTGCGGCAACAGGGCAGTACTATCTCACGGCGCGCGGCAGCGGCAGCGGCTTCGCCCGCTTGACGCCGGTCACGGTCATCGAGCAGGCCGCGTCTGTGCCCACCGGGCTGCCGACGCCAGAAGGGCCGTTGCCCGACCTTGCCATAGACAGCGTTGCGATCGAGCTGGAGAGCGGGTCGAGCTGCGCTTATGTTTCCACCCAACTCGGCGTCCGCGTCGTCATCAGGAACATTGGGCCTGCACCTGCCGGCCCATTCTTGATCCAAGTGAATAATCAGCAGCAGCTCGTCCCGAATGGGCTATTGCCCGGTGAGGCCGTCGTCAAATGGTTTGCCGGCTACGCCTCTGGCCCGAATCTGATCGTTGCCGATCCCACCGGCCTGGTCAACGAGAGCCGGCGTGACAACAATCAATTCAACGCGCCGCTGGCGATCCCCACGCTGCCGGCCACCTGCACCCCCCCGCCCCCCACCAATACGCCTGTGGGCATCATCGCCACCTCCACCCCTAATCCAAACCCAACCAGAGGATGGTACGTGCAGTACTTTGGCAATCCCGACTTGGTACCTCCCGTGCTGTTAGACCAGAACTTGGCTGGACCATTCCTAAACGTGAACTGGGGGACGAACGCACCCGGCTCGGGCGTGCCGCGCAACAACTGGTCAGCCATCCTCAACGCAGAGGTCAACTTCCCCTCAGTTGACAACTATCAGTTTGTCTTGACCGTGGATGGCGGTGCGCGCGTGTTTGTGGATGAGCAATTGATCATCAACCAATGGTTTAGCTCCGGGCTGCGCACCGTCACAGCAGATGTCGCGCTGACCGCTGGCTCACACAATGTGCGGATCGAGTATTACAAGTCCAGCGCCAACGCGCGCTTGGCGTTGAACTGGCGGGTGAACTACAGCGGCTGGGAAGCGCGTTACTACAACACCCCCAATCTAACCGGCCCGGTCATCGTGAAGCGCGATGACCCGCCGGCGCCGCCCAATCCCCCCGGCTTCTTGAACACAGCAGTGTTTGCGAGTTGGCCGCCGCAAGGGGTGAATCCTTTCAACTTCTCTGTAGATTGGCGCCGCCGCGTGGACTTTGCTGTGGCCGGCAGCTACGTCTTCACCATGACCGTGGATGATGGGGCGCGCTTGCTGATAGATGGGCAGATCGTGCCCGGCATAGACGACTTCTCAGTTGGTTCCAAGACGCTGGTGGGCGCCCGCGCGCTCAGCGCCGGCCCGCATTCCTTCCAGGTCCAGTATGCCAACTACACCGGCCCGGCTAGCCTAAGCCTGGTTTGGGCACTGGTCACACCACCAGCCACAGCCACATTCACCCCAACGCCAACACCTACGCCAACACCAACCCCCCAGCCGGTGACGCCCACGCCCACCTCGACGGCGATGCCGACGCCCACGTTTACGCCGTCGCCCACCGACACAGCTTCCCCCTCGCCAACCCCAGTGCCACCGACCGAGACGAGCGCACCCACGCCGGAGGCCACGCAATCCCCTACTCCTGTCCCTTGATCAGCGCACTCCTTCACCATAGACGGCAAAGCTGGCGATGTTGAACGTCGCTGTGGTGAGTGAGACATCAAAAGGCAACGACGCATTCGGCGTCAGCGGCGCTTCGCTGATCGTGAGATAGCGATAGCCGACCACGCGCCGTTCAGCATCGTAGAGCGTCACGAGCAGGCGCACCTGGCGAGCAGTCTCGGCTGTGGCATTGGTAATCTCACCGATCACGCGGAACTGAGGCAGATCGAGGCGACCGGTGACGCGCGCGACCGTCAGCGGGACAATCAGCGCGCGCGGATCGCTGCGCTCCGCACGCAGTGGAGAGACGATGTATCTGCTAAAGGCTCTGGGCGGATCGGCAAACAGCGCGCGAAAGGGTGACGCTTGACCAGCCGGCAGCACATCAAGTGGGATCGTGGCGACAATGCTCTGCAGGGGCGTGCCAGCGTCATCTTGGAGTGTTACCTGAACCTTCACGTTGCCGACGGCGCTGGCCCCAGGGTTGAACACCTCGCCCATCACGTCCAAACTACCCGCCGGCGAGCGCGCCGCGTTCAGCCCGCGAATCTCAATCGCTACAGGAGTCGGCGAGGGGAGCAGGGTGCTCTCCCCGGTAGTGCTGCCGGTGCCTGTTTTGGGCTGGGGGATCACCAAACGCTGGCCGACCTGCAGGCGTGTGGCGTCCTGAATGCCGTTGGCGGCGATCAGCTCAGCGACGCTCACCCCAAACCGGTTGGCAATCGGGATGAGGGTGTCACCGGCTTGGACGACGTAGATCACCGCTGTGGGTGTAGCCAGCGGCTGGATGGGGAGCGGTGTGGCCACTGCCGATGTCGGCGTAGGGCGCGGGGTGAAGGTCGGCTTAGGCGTTGGCAGCGCCGGCGTCGGCGTCGGCCCTGGGATCTGGTCGCTCACAAAGCCGGCACACGCGCTGAGCCACCCAATCACGAATAATCCAATGGCCAGTGAGCGGACCATGGGAAGGGCGATTATAGGGCGCGCTTGTGCACGAGGTTGTTCGGGGGTGCATTCAGCAGAACGCTGGGTGGGCAACGGCAGTGCTGTCGCCTATCTCTGAGGAGCGAGCTTTTGCCAGTTGGCAGCCTGCCAGTGGTTGCCTCTGTTGGTGAACACATCCATGACGGGGTAAGAGTAATCTGCTTCAGAACGATTCGACTGGCTAGGCGATCTCAATCGCCAAGGCGCGGCAGTGCATTACGCATGAGAAGCGCACCAAGCGACTCGCGCTTTAATCTGCGCTTCTCACGCCGTTCAATCGCTTCCAAGCAGCCCCTTTTCGGGCTGCTAGCAGCCACTCACCAACTCACCCGCTTAGCCACCTGATTGTGCTCGGCATAACAGGCTGATTGAGCGGGATCATCCACTGGCCACACGTGCGTTCAATATGTCTTGGGGGTAAAACCAGGCGAGTTCAGCACTTCCATCAAGTCATCGGCGCTGCCCAGCACGATCAGGCCGAGCTTCTCGGCAAAGGCGACTACGTTGGGGGATACATTCAAGCTGGCAACTGCGCCGGCAAAGCGGTAGCCTTTGGCCACGAACTCGGGGAAGTATTCCTTGGCTTCTGGGAGCCGTTTAGCGAACGCGGCGACATCGCGGGAGTTGAGCCGAACCTTGCACTCGGCGATGAGGACGTAGCCGCAGCCAGTGGCCACAGCGTCAAACTCGCGGTTGCGGCTGGGCAGGGAAGCATGCTTGCGCCGGAGTCGCAAGCCCAGGGACTCGACAGCTTCCTCGGGGCAGGCAAAGACTTTGCTCAAGACCCGCGGGATGCTGGGGGCGACGATGTTCTCGACCAGCAGGCCAAGGCTGGCGGACAAGTCGCCCCAGCGCTTGTTCATCTCGATCTTGAGGGCGCGCATTTCTTCCTTCAAGGCGTGCGTATCGGCACCGATTGCATCCTTGAAGGCGCGCGTATCGGCTCTGATTTCGTCCTTAAAGGCGCGCATCTCTTTTGATAGGCGGTCCACCTCCAGGCTGGTGGCCCTTACGATGCGCAGCGTATCTGCCATCAGCGACTCTAGCGTCTCGACGCGCGCC
>DAOTYZ010000297.1:0-5643 GCA_034434555.1 Candidatus Roseilinea sp. | reverse complement strand
ATGATGCGGCCGGATGGGTCGGCCATCATGCCGCGCATGCCGGCGAGCTGCGTGATGGGGATAAAGCCACCCTTCGTCGCGCCGGAGGTCGCCATCAAGCTGAGGTTGCCCACCGGGTCCATGGACTTCTTGACCGCGTTGGCGATGGCGTCCTTGGCCTCGGTCCATATCTCGATGGTGCGCGCCTCGCGCTCCTCGTCGGTGAACAAGCCACGCCGATATTGGCGATCCACATCTTGCACCTTGGCATCGGCAGCGGCGAGGATCTCGGCCTTCTCAGCCGGCACTACGATGTCGCTGACGGCGATGCTGACGCCGGAGCGCGTGGCGTACTTGAAGCCGATGTCCTTGATGTCGTCCACGAAGGCCACGACCTCAGCCTGTCGCTCGCTGCCGAGGGTTTGGAAGGTCTGGTTCACCAGGCGCTGCACATCGCCCTTGTCGAGCACGCGGTTGACGAAGCGCATCTCGGCCGGCACGATGCGGTTGAAGAGCGCGCGGCCCACAGTGGTCTCGATCAGCCGGCGGCGCGGTTGGCCGTCCGCGTAGCGCTTGTTGTCGTCGTCGAAGTAGGTGTCAACGAGCAACTTGATCTTGGCGTGGATATGGACTTGGCCCAGTTCGTAGGCTATCTCCACCTCGTCAATGCTGTAGAACGCGCGCCCGTCTCCTTTGCGCGGTTGCGGATCCCAGAGCGTGAGGTAATACACGCCGAGCACCATATCTTTGGTTGGGCCGACGATCGGCTCGCCATCGCTGGGCTTGAGCAGGTTATTGGTGCTCAGCATCAGCTTACGCGCTTCCTCGACGGCCATGCCGCTCAGCGGCACGTGCACGGCCATTTGGTCGCCATCGAAGTCGGCGTTGAAGGCCTGGCACACCAGCGGGTGGAGCTGGATCGCCTTCCCCTCAACCAGCACCGGCTCGAAGGCCTGAATGCCCAGGCGGTGTAGGGTGGGGGCGCGATTGAGCAAGACGGGGCGCGTCTTGATCACCTCTTCTAGCACTTCCCACACCTCGGGCCGCTCGCGCTCGATCAAGCGCTTGGCGCCTTTCAGGTTGTTGGCGTAGTTCAGCTCCACCAGTTTTTGGATGACGAAGGGCTTGAATAGCTCAAGGGCCATCGTCTTGGGCAGGCCGCACTGGTGAAGCTTTAGCGTCGGCCCCACGACGATCACCGAGCGGCCGGAGTAATCCACGCGCTTGCCGAGCAGGTTGCGGCGGAAGCGGCCCTTCTTGCCCTTGAGCATGTCGCTGAGCGACTTCAGCTCGCGCCGGCCGCGCCGGCTGAGCGCCTTGCCGCGCTGGCTGTTGTCGATCAGCGAGTCCACCGCCTCTTGGAGCATGCGCTTCTCGTTGCGCACGATCACGTCGGGCGCGCCGAGTTCGAGCAGCCGCTTCAGCCGGTTATTGCGGTTGATCACGCGCCGATATAGGTCGTTCAGGTCAGAGGTGGCGAAGCGCCCGCCGTCGAGCTGGACCATCGGGCGCAGGTCGGGCGGGATGACCGGCAGGACGGTCAGGATCATCCATTCTGGCCGGTTATTGCTCTTGCGCAGCGCCTCGACGATGCGCAGGCGCTTGATCGCCTTCTTCTTCTTGACCTTGCTGAGCGAATGGCGCACCTCGCGCCAAAGCTCTTTGGCCATCTGATCCAGGTCCATGCGGCGCAAGATTTCATAGAACGCCTCGGCGCCCATGTCGGCCTTAAAGACCTGGCCGAACTTCATCTTGAGGTCGCGGACGCGGCTCTCGGGCATGAACTGACAGACGGCCAAGTTCTCCAGGTCTTCCTTGTCGGCAGCGTAGCGCGCGGTGAGCTGCTGAATCTCCTCGGCCAGGCGCTCGCTGAGTTGGCGCGCTTCGTCGTCCACCTTGCCTTGCAAGATGGCGATCTCGCCCTTGATCTTGCTCGTCTCGCGCTCGCGCTCTTCGTTGACGCGATTCTCGAGGGCGTCCAGGTGTTCCTTAACGACGCGACTGAGCGCCGTTAGATGGATGCGGTCCACCGTCTCGCCCTCTTGGACGATGACGGTGCTGGTGGACTGGATCAGCTTGCTTTCAGCCGGCTCAAAGGTAATCGGCGTCCGGATCGTCTTGTTGGTCTTGGCCTCGATCTCGCGCTGGACGCGGCGCGCCACCTTCATCAGCGCTTCGGTCTCTTCTTGGAGCAGGTCGTCGTATCGTTGGTTGAGTTCGTCCAGGGTCTGTTGGAGTTTGACCAACTGTTTGAGCAATCGGCCGCTGGCGCTGCTTTCCTGGGCGCGCATCTTGGATTCCAACTCGGCGATGCGCCGCTCGTGGTCCTCTTGCAAACGGCGCAGGGCGCGCTGGCGCGCTTCTTCGTCCACGTAGGTGACGACATACTGGGCGAAGTACAAGACGCGATCCATGTTGCGCCGGCTGATGTCCAGCAGCGTGCCGAGGAAGCTGGGCACGCGCCGGGTGTACCAGACATGCGCCACCGGCGCCGCCAGGGTGATGTGTCCCATCCGCTCGCGCCGCACGCTGGCCTTGGTGACTTCCACGCCGCACTTCTCGCAGATGATGCCCTTGTAGCGGGAGGATTTGTATTTGCCGCAGTAGCACTGATAGTCGCGCGTTGGGCCGAAGATCGCCTCGTCAAATAAGCCGTCTTTCTCGGGGCGCAAGCGGCGATAGTTGATCGTCTCCGGCTTGGTGACTTCTCCGTACGACCACGATCGAATTTGCTCAGGGGATGCCAGGCTGATGCGTAATGCTTTTAGACTTCTGAGTTCCACTTCCATTGCTTTATCAGTCCTGTAAACGAAGACAAGCGCGAACGGCTATGTTGTCCGCGCCTCGGATGAGAGAATCGTCTCGGTGAGCTGATGTGTTCGCGATTATAATCCATAGTTACCCAAAGGGGTGCGTTCAACCACTCCACTCTTGACCTCCTCCAGCCTTCCCCCTCTACATTGGCCATAAATCCATCCATGCTGATCCCAGCACACGCCGCCGATTCCAATTGATGTACCTCCCGGAGGCTGCGAAAGGATTCTGTCATGCTAGACTAGGAACAGGGACACGGCTGCCAACACTCAGAAACGGTCTTTGAGACCTGAGCGAAACACGGCATGCCGTGTCCACCGAATTCATCATACTAGCGAAGCGAAGCATCTGAAATCCCGCCCAACCAAATCGTAGGGGCGTAGCGGTGCTACGCCCCCCGCAAAGCCACCAAACGCCCCCCTCAGCGCCTCCGCAGCGCTTAGGTCCGGGCGCGCGTTTAGATTCTTCGCTCTACTCAGAATGACAAGGGTAAGGCAGGGTGCCAGCGCCCCCTTCTGATTCCTCCGCACGCGGGGGAAGGTTTTTATGTGGAGCGCAGCGCTGCCTTGCCGCGCCGCTGCTGGAGCTTACGACGCACGATCAGCTCGGCGTCGAATAAGCGCATGTCCACCCGCAGGTCATCGCCGACGACCACGCCCTCGGCCTCCAGCCGGCAGCGCTGCTCCTCCGGCGCGTATTGATTCGAGATGCGCCCCTGGGCGTTGATGACGCGCCACCACGGCACGCGGTCGCGGGCCGGCGAGCGCAACAGCGCATGGAGGGCGAAGCCGACGTAGCGCGCCGAGCGCGGTCGCCCGCACTGGCGCGCCACGCCGCTGTAACTCATCACCATCCCCTTGGGGATGAGCCGGACGACGCGATAGACATCCACAAAGCGCACGTCTAGATCAGCCCAAAGTCCTTGGCGATCAGGCGGGCGGTCATCTTCGCGCTCATCATCACGCTGGGTGTGCCGCCGCCGGGTTGGGTGCTTGCACCCACCAGGTAGAGGCGCTCAATGTCCTCACTGCGGTTGTGCGGGCGGAAGTGGGCGGTCTGGAGCAGGGTCGGCTCCGGTCCAAAGCCGTTACCTAGGTAGCTGTTCAAGCCGTGCTCGAAGTAATCCGGCGTGATGTAGCTCTTATAGACTAGCCGCTTGCACAGACCGGGGATGTAGCCGGCTTCGTCCAGAAAGCGCAGCGCCTTATCCACGTAAGCGTCCCCGATCGCCGACCAGTTGAGGCCGCTGGCGTTATTCGGCACCGGCACCAGCGTATAGGCCGCGTGATGGCCAGGCGGGGCCAGGCTGGGGTCGGTGAGCGTGGGCACATGCAGGTAATGGGACATGTCGGGCGCCAGCACGCGCCGGTCGAAGATGTCGCGCAGCAGCTCCTCGTAGCGCTGGCTGAGGATGATGTTGTGGTGACGCAGGTTGCTCAGGTCCAGGCCATCGCCCCGAAAGCCGAAGTAGATCACCACCAGCGACATGGACTGGCGGGTGCGCTTGACGCGGGCGTCGGTGTTGAACAGGCGATAGCGCGGGTCAATCAGGCGCATGTAGGTGTGGGCATAGTCGCCATTGGAGACGACGAGGTCGGCGCGCAGTTGCGTGCCGTCGGCCAGCTCCACCCCCTGCGCGATCCGCCGGCCAAAGCGCCCGCGCGGCGGCGCGCCGTCCGGGCCAGAGACCAGGATGCGCTTGACCTCGCTGTTGTAGCGGATCGTCCCACCCAGCTCCTGGAACTTCTGGACGAAGCCGCGCACCAGCGCGCCGGTCCCGCCCATGGCGAAGTGGATGCCCCAGGTCTTCTCGACGAAGTGGATCATGGCGTAGATGGCCGGCACGGCCAGCGGGCTGCCGCCGATTAGCAACGGCTCGAAGCTAAAGACCTGGCGCAGCTTAGGGTTCTTGAAGTATTTGCTGGTGAACGAGAACAGGGTGCGCACCGCGTCCAGCCGCAGCAGGTCAGGCATGATGACCAGCATTGAGGCCAGGCTGTCGAAATACTTGTAGCCGAGCTGGAGGAAGCCGCGCTCGAAGATGGCCTGGGCGTCGGCATGGAAGCGCTCATAGCCCTCCGCGTCCTCGGGGGCAATGGCGCGGATTTGCGCGCGGGTGTGCTCGCGGTCGCCGTCGTAATCAAAATACGAGCCATCCTCGAAGTGAATGCGATAGAAGGGGTTGAGCGGGATGATGTTGACGTAGCGCGAGGTGTGGGCCAGGTCGGGGGCGCGCCCCGGCTCCAGGACGTGGGGCGGGAAATCCGGCCCGTCCAGGTTGGGGCGCTCACGCTCCAGCGCGAACAGCTCCTCGATGAAGTGCGGCACGGTGATCACGGTCGGCCCCATGTCGAAGGTGAAGCCCTGCGCCTTGCGCACATAGGCCCGACCGCCCGGCCCATCCAGCTTCTCCACGATGGTGGTGTCGAAGCCCAAGCTTTGCAGGCGGATGCCGAGCGCCAATCCGCCGATGCCTGATCCGATAATGATTGCCTTGCGAGTGGTCATGTCTTGAAACCAGCCTTACTTAGAGTTGAAGGTGACGTTAGCAGGGCTGGTTTAGAGCGAGATTTGTTTGGCCCAGAACACCTCTGGCAGGTCACGCAGCGCCTTCAGCGCATAGTCTGGCACGGGGTTATCCAGGTTGATGAACGAGAGCGCGCGGTCGCCTGGCCTGGTCCGCCCCAGGCGGTATTCGGCGATGTTGACGTAGTTCGCGCCCAGGACGGTGCCCACCCGCCCGATCACGCCGGGCACGTCGCGCGAGGAGATCACCAGCACCAGGCCCTCCGGCACGGCGTCAATGCGAAAGTGGTCGAGCTGGACGATGCGCGGCTGGTTGCCGTCGAA
>DAOTYZ010000296.1:0-3064 GCA_034434555.1 Candidatus Roseilinea sp. | reverse complement strand
GGTCATTCAGGATAGCGTTCAGCTCATCCTCGGTGAACTGAGCGAATGCGAGATCGGTCGGCGCGAAGACGGTGAACGGGCCGGGCTGGCTGAGCGTCTCGAACAGGCCGGCCGCCTCGATCGCGCGAACCAGCGTGGTCAGACCGCCCGCAACTGCTGTCTCCGGGATGCCCCACGGCACGCGGGCGGTGCGCTTGGGAGCGAACTCGCCGCAGTTCTCGGCCAGCGCCAATGGCTGAGGCACCAACGGGAGGTTCACCTCTACTGCTTGGCCGAGCCGCTCTACGCGCACCTGGATCACCGGCGCGGAAGTGTATTGGCCTGGGCCGGCGATCGGCATCACGAAATACGTGCCGGGGCGGACGATCAGACCATAGGTGTTATCTCGACCGGTGTGACCGCAGCGGAAGTAGCTGCCCCCACCGGTGACCTTAAAGCGACCCAGCGTCGTCGGCTCACCCGGGTCGCGCCTACCGTTGGCGTTGCTGTCAATGAATGCGACCCCGTAAATCTTGCCCGGTGCTTGGGCATGCGTAGGGATGGTGAGCGCCAAGCTCGCGCCAACCAACCCGACCACTGCGAGGCGTGTCACGTTCTTGCGGAATGAAAGGTTCATAGCGTCGTTTTCCTCCTAGGACATTAAGGTCTCGTATACCAGGCTCGATTATACCCGTAGAACTTAAAGAGAATGTTATCTTATTGATAAGCGAGTCTAATCAACATCCGGTCCGTTGCTGGATGGCTCTCACTTCGGCCAGCGTCGGGCATTGCCGGCCGCTGCCCAGCTTCTGCACCTTGGCTGCGCCTACGCAGTTCGCAAACTGGGCCGCACGCAGCACGTCCTGCTCGATCAGCCACTGAACCGCAAAGCCGGCAGCGAACGCATCGCCGGCTGCCGTGGTGTCGCGCACCGTGACCGGGATGCCGGGGATCGCCTGGTAGTCGCTGGCTGAATACACGGCGCAGCCGGCCTCGCCGCGCTTGACGACCACATGCTGCGTGCCTAGGCTCAGCATCCAGGCCGCGGCTTGCGCTTCATCGTCTAGGCCGGCGAAGCAACGCAGCTCGTCGGCGGTGAGCAGGCTTGCTGTACTTAGGCCAACGAGCGCCAGCGCAGTTGGGCGCACGCTCGGCTCGGCGACGATCGGCCCGAGATCGTTCATCACCGGCACGCCGGCCTCAGCCGCGATGCGCACGGCCGGCAGGACGGCTGCGGCCATGCGCCGCTCGTGCAGCGCATAGCCCGGGACAAAGAGCAAGTCGGCCCTGCGCAGCAGGTCTGTAACCTGTGCGTCAATCTTTAGGGGGTCACCTGCTCCTTCATGCACCAGGAAGACGTGTCGGCCGGCATCATCCACCAGCACCAGCACCAGCACGTTGTGGCTTCCTGCGCCGCGCTGGACGTAGCTCACATCCACCCCCTCCGCCAGCAGCGCATCGTAAGCAGCTTGGCCATACACGTCCTCACCGATCGTGCCAAGGGCAACTGCGCGCGCGCCCAATCGGGCCGCCGTGATCAAGAAGTTGCCCGCCCCGCCTGGCTCGACGCTCACGCTGCGAATGGTCTGAACACGCTCTGCTTCCACCGGCAATCGCTCGATGGCCATGACCAGGTCGGTCACCAGGTCACCAAGGCAGATGATCGTAGGAGAGCCTGCTGCGCGCGTGCGCGCCCCTCTATCGTCGGTTGATTGCAGTTCTGCCGTCATGCCGTAGCGATGGTATATTGTCCGCGGTGCGACAGATGCGCAAGTCTGCGATCCTGGGTTTGGCCGTTCTGCTGGCTTTGGTGATGGCGCTCGGCGCAAGCGCGCTGGCGTATCAGCGCGCCTACGACTACTTTGCCAATGAGCTGACCATCCTGCCGGAGATTCTCGATCAGCCCAGACCGGTCACAATCGCTACGTCGAGCAGCGGGTCTGAAGAGATCGTGGTGCTGCCCCAGGCTTGGAATGGCAAGGAACGGGTGAACGTCTTGCTGTTAGGGATTGACCAACGCGCCGGCGAACGCGAGCGCGCCTACCGCACCGATACAATGATCGTCTTCACGCTCGACCCGCTCACCTTAGAGGCCGGCGTGCTCTCTATCCCGCGCGACTTGTGGGTGCCTGTTCCTGGCAACTTCGATCAGGTCAACTATCGGATCAACCAGGCCAACTTTCTGGGCGATGCGTTTGATTATCCGGGCGGCGGCATTGCACTGGCGCGCAAGACGGTGGAGAACTTTCTGGGCATCCCTATTCACTTTGTCGCGCGCATCAACTTCACCGCCTTTGAATACTTGATCGACCGGATCGGAGGCATCGTGATTGACGTGCCGGAGCCGATCTACGACCCAGCCTATCCAACCGAGGATTACGGCGTCGAGGTATTCGCCTTGCCGGCTGGTCTGCAAACGATGGATGGGATGACCGCGCTGAAATACGCCCGCACGCGCCATTCACAGAACGGCGATTTTGACCGCGCCCGTCGCCAGCAACAGGTGATCATGGCCGTCCGCGAGAAGCTCAAGGACCCGCGCGTCCTGGCCTCGCTGATCGCCCACGCGCCAGAGATCCTGAGCGAACTCAGCAATTCCATCAAAACCGACATGACGCTGGACCAGATGCAGCAGCTCGCAGTGCTGGCCCAGAAAGTTGAACGCGAGAAGATCAAATTTGAGGTGTTGGACCAGCGCTACACCGAATTTGCGACCACGCCCGATAACTCGCAGGTGCTGATCCCGATTCGTGCGCGCATCGCTGAGCTGCGCCAACGTTTCTTTTCCACGGACGCCAGCGCTGTATCCGGCAACGCTGCCGGGCTTAACGCACCCCCTGCTTCGCCTTAGCGCGTTTTCTCTGCCCTCTCGTCGTCCTCAGACGAGACGAAGCAATGTCTGACGGTTTGAACTTGCTCTGATCCAGCGAGTAAACCGGCTCAAAGCGGGCCTGGGGTATATCAAAGCGCACTTCTAGGAAGCGCGCCGAGGCAGAATGAAATGAGCCGCGAGGGACTCGAACCCCCAACCAATTGATTAAGAGTCAACTGCTCTACCAATTGAGCTAGCGGCCCAATTACGTTC
>DAOTYZ010000295.1:0-4916 GCA_034434555.1 Candidatus Roseilinea sp. | reverse complement strand
CTCACGCGCGAGAATCTTTTGCGTGCGCTGGAGGGGCGAGGTGGTCGTCATGAACGAAGTCTGTGATGCCGGCCAGATCGCCGAGGAGGTCATCTCGCCCTTGAGCAGCGCGCGGGTGACGGTGACGCTGGAGATCTAGTCCCCGGGTGAGGTGGTGCGCATCGTCAGTGAGAACAGCCGCGCGCTGAAGTATGGGGTTTCGAGGTGGAATGAGGCCGGCGCGGCGGCGTTGGTAGACGGTAAGGCGCGGCCAGTGGAGCGAAGAAGAGGTGGTGTGGATTTACAAGGAAGAGGCGAGGCCTACTCAGTGGGCGCAGGTGCATTCACGATAGCCAGATACATCCATCCTTCGCCAGTGGGCACAAACGTGATGTCACCGACCCACTTAGTGTCCTTGCGGTGAACTCGCGATTCTGCGCAACTGGCAAGCTACTTCGTTGTTATCCTGCGTTGCCTTGCCCGCCGAGAACGCAAGCCGTTTTCGCGCATTAACCGCGCTACCCGCTTGTGGTTCACCCGCCAACCTAGCCGCATCAGCTCATAGCGCATCTTGGGAGCGTTGCTTGTATTGTCTATGAATCGCACGTATCTCAACGCCTAGTGCCTCGTTTGACCGCGCGCGTGCGCTCATCTGATATCGGCCACGCCAGGCAGGACGGTGATACGCCGAGCACTCGGCAGATTGCTGCGACAGGAAAGGTCTTGCGATTCATCTCCACGAACTCATACTTCACTGGGTGCATTCACAGCTAGAGGCAAAACCCTGGGTGGGCGACGGCAATGCCGTCGCCCACTCTCTATAGAGATTCGCCTCTGCTGGCAGCGTCGCTTGGTGGAAGTTTGCCCCCATGCGTGAATACGCCCACTTCACTTGGCGCCAAGAATGCCGTTTAAAACCTCGCGCGCGCTGCTGATTCTCCCTTCTCAGCCGCGTCGTCTCGCGCTCGACCATGACCCGGTGCAAGGACGTTGTTGACTTGCGCGCATTTCGCTTCGCCAGCGATCCTCTCGGACAAGCCCAAGTCTTTGGCCACTTGGCGGTGTCTCCGCGCTCGCTGAGTCGCACTGCTTCTTCCTTGAACTCACGTGTATCGCCTTCTGCTTCCGTTCATCTTGCCGCTCATAGTACTCCTTTTCTCGGTCTCCACCAAATGGGGTACACACCACTCTCCCCGCCTGGCCATAGGGGAAGCTCGGCGCGGCAGGGTGCTCGGCGACGCAGTAGGTGACGCCGGCGATGGTCAGCTCGTCGTGGGCATTGGGGCGGAAGGGCACACTAACAATATCTCCTCTCGATGAGCAATGCCAACTCCTCTGCTAATGCCTCTGAGGAGGCAAGTCGAAGGCGCACGCGTCCCTCTTGGGGCATCAGCCGGAATAGCCAGTTGCGCTCGGGGCCGCGCAAGATCAGACAAGCGTAGTCGGAGACCAAGCTATCCCCAACGCGCTCTACGCGACTCAGGCTGCCGCGCATGCGCTCATGGGCGTAGTCCTCGCGCAGCCACTGGCGGACGGCCTCCGGCAGGTCGGTCGCTGCCGGAAGGTCCTGGAATTGCTCAAGCGAGACCTCCCATGTTTCGTCGGTCGCCGGCGCTGTTTTGATTTGAAAGAATTCTGCGGCTCGCGCGCCGAGGTGCTGATGAGAGAAGGGCACTTGCGCCAGCGCGTATCCCCCTTCGGCTTTCCAGGCTTGGCACACCACAGTGTGCTCGTCGCCGACGTGATAGGCGCAGGATTGCACCTCCTGCTCGCTCATCGCCACCAGGCTCAGGCTGTAGCGGGGATGAATGGCGACGCGCAGCATGCGCCCCAGCAATTCATCAAGGACAATCTTTCCATCTTCCACTCGCGCCAATCCGCGCACGATCAAGGTGCGAGCGGCCGCGGAGAAACGCGCCTGTAGCGTTGTCTCGTCGTCGGGGAGCGCATGGGCTTTCAACCATGCCGGGAGCGCGGTGCCCTCGTCGAGGAAGAGCAATCCGCAACCGAACTCCTCCAGGCTGAGCACGAGCGGTTCATGCATACGTCGGTGGGTTGAACTATTTCCGGAAGATTCTCTTGAGCACGGCCTCGTCAACTGCTCTGCTCACTGCTTCAATGCTCTGCTGGACAAAGTTTCGGGCCGACTGTTGGTATGGCGTGGCGCGCAGCCAGTCTGCGACGATGATGCCTGCGTAGCCGCCGACGGCATAGCCGGCGAGTGCCCCGAAGGGGCCGAAGCCGAAGAGGCCGAAGAGAGTGCCGCCTATCGCACCGCCGCTGAGCACCCCCACCTTTTTAAGGCCAATGCTGACGGCGGCGTCCACCAGCGTGCTGCTGACGACCGCCGCTCGGCCGTGCCGGCCATAGTCCTGATGGGCGTGGAAAGCAGCTGTCACCAGGTCAAGCGCGGTCAGGGCATTTGCAAGAAGCCCGAACGATAGCCGCCCCTCCATCCGCAGCCAATGGGCGATGAAATTCTGAGGGTACAGCCGCGTCAGGTGAGTGGATAAGCCTGCCATCTCTTTGAGCCATCGTGGGCCGCGCACAATCGCAAGTCCGTTGTCAACTTTGATCTTGGACAGCAGATAGAGAGGTGCGCCGAGCGTAACCAGCAATTCAGCACCGCCGAGCAAGGTGCCAAGCCCGGCGTGTTGGCGCAGGGTGCGCCGATCGGGAAGCTGTTTACCCCTGCCATCTGTCGGGAGGGAATGGAGCGCGCTGTGATATTTTTGAATCGCGGCTTCTAGCGACTGAACCCCCTGTGCGTCTGCCTGACGGAAGGCAGAGGCGCGGTCGGTGAGGAAGCGCGCCAGGCGCTCGGCCTCGCCGGCCAGGTGTTGCGCTCGGCTTCGCGCTGCATTGACCAGGCCTTCCACATTAGCTTTCTGGCGCGTCTCCCAGTCAAGCGCGCCCAAAGCACGGCTCAGCCGCCCATCTATATCGTATAGCTGCGCGGCAGACTGGGCCATCTGCTGTGCGCGATCTTCTAGCAAGTCGGGAATGACCACGATACGCATGACTCAAGGGATGAAATAGAGTCTCCAGTTGATCAATTGCTCGCGGGTTATTTTCATCCTGTAGCTATTGCCCCAGTTGGTGTGGCTGACGACGATGTAATCGGGGCCGACCTCTTCTACGATAGCGACATGTCCATGCTGTTCGCCTTGTGTTCCCCTCAACTGTGGATGATTCCTGTCCCATACCACTGCATACCCGACGCCCACGCAGCTGCGCAGGTCAATCGTGTTGTTGGAGATTAGAAACACTTTGTCGCGATATTTGTGTATATAGTCCGCCGCGCCGCCTTGACCGCCGGTTGGTCCGAGATCGCGCCGGCGGGCTTGCGCATACAGCGCGCAGTTGTGCCTATATACGGCGGGATCAACGTCCACGAGCTGAATAGGACCACGGACGCCTCCGCGCTGCGGCGACGCAACCTCGATGCTCTGGATAACCTGGCCAGGCGGCTGCTCGCGGCGCGCTCTTTCCAAGCCGGTGAGGATGACCTGAGCCAGCTTTCCTTTGGGGATGGAAGGCGAGTCCTTCGCAACAGGCGCGTGGCGCTGCGGGCGGCCGTTGAGCCAGTCCCAGATTCGCTCGGCCAGGCTCGGCAACGTTCCAAAGACTCCGACGATGCCGGGGAGCGGCAGCAGGCGCGCGAAAACCATGCCAATAGACAACCGCGGGAGCATGAACAATATCCCTGAAAGCAGCCGCGGGGTTGAGGGCGCAATTGTGATCTGGCTGGATGCCTGAGCGATGCCCTGCGCACCTACGGCATCGGCGTGTTCAAAGCGAGTCGCGGCGGCCTCCAAAAAGCTGGCTTTCTCTTCGGCCTGGATGGCCAGGCGATCAGCCAGGGCGGCGGCCTGTTGGACTTGTGATTCAACTGCGGCGCTGCGTCGCGTTTCCCAGTCAAGCCCGGCCAGCGCAGCGCGCAGTTGTCTAGCCTGGCCGTGCCAGAACTCGCTACTCATGCGCAGATGCTGGGCATTTTGTCTCAGTTGCTCTGGTTGGACGATGATGCGCATGGTTGATCTCCTCTTCCTGCGGTTCACGTCGCTGCGGTCTCGGTTTGCCAGGCGGCCAGAGCAGCGCGCGCCCGGTCGCGCCATGTAGGCAAGCTGCTTTCGGGGGCGCTGAACTCGACGGGTGCGCGCAGATCGCTCATCAATCGCGCTGGCTGGGCCGGCGGCGGCGCCGACGCATTTGCCAGCAACGCCCCCATGCGCATCAGGCGCGCCAGCCTGGCCAAGGGCGGCGCGTGCTGGCTCAGCCGCGTGGTCGCCGGCGCGCTCAGGGCGGCGACAACCTGGGCAAGCTGGGCGCTGCCTGTGGCGTCGGCTCGTTCAAAGTCGTCGGCGCGCGCCTGCAAAAAGCGTGCCAGCCGCTCAGCTTCTTCGCCGAGCGCGATGGCCTGTCGCTGCGCCCAGGTCAGCGATTCCTCTATCTGGCCGGCGGCGCGCACTTCCCAGTCCAAGCTGGCCCAGGCGCGCTGCACCTGTTGGTGGCATGCCTCGAGCACAAGCACCGCCTGTCGCAACTGTGCTGCTTGTGCGCGCAGCAACTCTGGAACGACGAGGATGCGCACGGCAAGCCAGCGCCCTTCGAGCCGTTGCGCGCTGACGCAGGGAAAGCCCCGCGCCAGGGCCTTCCCTGCGCTTGCGCTTACCCTTGCTGATCGGCAGCAGCAAAGCGATCGGCAATCTGGTTGAGTTGCTGATTGATGCCTCTGAGCAGCTCAGTGAACTGCTGCATCTGGCCGCGCCACTGTTGAAAATCGCCGTAGAAGCGCTGGGAGGTCATCCCTTCCCATTCCGGCTGCATCGCGTTGATCGCGTTGGCGAGCCGGTTGATCATCTCCTCGCTTTGCGAGGCCGATTGTGCGAATTGCGCAGCGACTTGACGAACTTGCTCCGGGCTGATCCTAATGC
>DAOTYZ010000294.1:0-15930 GCA_034434555.1 Candidatus Roseilinea sp. | reverse complement strand
CCTACCATTCATACTGTAGTGAGTTCTACGTATAATCGCGCTGGTAACCTGTTAGGGCTGCGTAGTGAGTAGGTAAAAATACCTTTGAGGACGACTTTCGATGGCAGACTTGTTTGACAAGATAGCACATGACCCGGTCCTTGCTGCGGCGCGTATGGGACGCGAGCAGGGCATCTATCCTTATTTCAAGCCGCTCTCCGAGACCGAAGGCACTGAAGTCATCATTGACGGCCGGAGACTGATCATGATCGGCTCAAACAATTACTTGGGCCTAACCACCCATCCGCGCGTGCGCCAGGCGGCCATAGAGGCGATCGAGCGCTACGGCACGTCGTGCACAGGCAGCCGCTTCCTGAACGGCACGCTGGAGTTGCACAAAGAGCTTGAGCGCCGGCTGGCGCGCTTCCTGGGCAAAGAAGCCGCTCTGATCTTCGGCACCGGCTATCAGGCCAATCTCGGCGCGATTACTGCGCTGATGGGCAGGGACGATATCGCCATCGCTGACCGGGAGATTCACGCTTCACTGGTGGACGCGATCAGAATGTCTGGCTGCCAGTTGAAGCGTTTTCGCCACAACGATATGGACGACCTGGAGCGCGTGCTCAAGGAGTCTGGCGATGCGCCCAAGATGATCATCGTGGATGGCGTGTACTCGATGGGGGGAGACCTGGCGGACTTGCCCCATATCGTCGCGCTGGCCAAGCGCTATGGCGCGCGCTTGTTTGTGGATGACGCGCACGGGCTGGGGGTGATGGGCGAAGGCGGGCGCGGCACGCATGTTCATTTCGATTGCGTGGACGACGTGGACCTGATCATGGGCACATTCAGCAAGTCATTTGCCTCGCTGGGCGGGGTCGTGGCCGGAGATCGCGATGTGATTGACTACATTCAACATCACGCCCGCTCGCTCATCTTCAGCGCCTCCATGCCGCCGGCCAACGTCGCTACCGTCCTGGCCTGTTTAGACATCATCGAGGAAGACCCCAGCTACGTCCAACAAGTGCATACGCAGTCCGCAAAGATCCGCGATGGGCTACGTCGCATGGGCTACGACTGTGGTCAGAGCGTGACGCCCATCGTTCCCGTGTTTATCAAGAACGAGATGCACACGGTCTTCACTTGGAAGGCGCTCTTCGACAACGGCGTATATACCAATCCCGTACTTCCGCCCGCTGTTCCGCCCAGCAAGAGCCTGCTGAGGACCAGCTATATGGCGACGCACACCGACGAGCAGATTGAGACCGTGCTGAAGGTGTTTGAGCACGTCGGCCAACTCACCGGCCTGCTACAACCGGTAGCTGCCTAGCGTGCCCTCATAGGTCGAGAAATAGCGGGCTTGTCTCGGGGACGAAGCGCTGCGACAAGGCGCGCCGCTTTCCACCTTGCGCGTGTGGGGAGATAAGAAGGGGCATCGCCTTGGCCGTGGACGCCCCTTTGTCCCAAAAAGCAATCCCGTTATAATTCTGTCTGTCAATTTACAGTCGCTCACTGCCTAGTGGAGGAGGAGACAGCATCGCCCAGCAGAAGAACAACCGGACATCGTCCAATGCGCTCTATCGCGTGAATTATCAAATCCGCGTGCCGCAGGTGCGCGTGATTATGCCCGACGGCACAAACAAGGGCATCCTTGATACGCGCGATGCGATCGAACTGGCGCGCAGCATGCACATGGACCTTATCGAAGTAGCGCCCAACGCGGAGCCGCCGGTGTGTCGCATTTTGGACTATGGTCGCTTTACTTACGAGAAAGAGAAGAAAGAGCGCGCAGCTCGCAAAAGCCAAAAGCTCATCGAGGTCAAGAACGTGCAACTGCGCCCAAAGACGACCGAACATGACTTGGCATTCAAGATCCGCGCTGCGCGCCGCTTCTTGGAATCCGGCAACAAGGTGAAGATCAACATGCGCTTTCGAGGCCGCGAGGTGATGCATCAGCACGTGGCGCTCAAGCTCATGGATCGCTTTATTCAGGCATTGCTGGATATCGGCTTTGTCGAGGCCGCGCCTAATATGGAAGGCAAGCTGATGGTCGCTGTGGTCGCACCAACCCAGGCCACGCTGGCAGCAGCGCACCTCAAGAGCACCCAGCAGCGCATCGCGGCTGAACGCGAAGCCGACCGCGCCGCCGGATACAACGAGGAAGAGGAAAGCGTGGTTGTTGAGGAGGATGAAGGAGACGAGGCCGGAGAGGAATCGGCGGAGGCTTCGGCCATCGCCGACGAAAATAAGCCGATGACCAAAGAGCAAGAGGCAACGTTGCGGCGGCTACAGAACCGCCAAAAGCTGGCCCAAAAGCGGGCAAACGAGCAATTCGGCTTGCCTTAAAGGCCGGCAGATAGAATCGAGGGTTGCCGCAAACGAGGTTGATGACATCATGGGCAAGATCAAGACGCATAAAGCCACATCCAAACGCTTTAAGGTGACGGGCAGCGGCAAGCTCATGCGCACGCGACAAGGCAAGAGCCACTTTCGGCGCAAGAAGCCGGCCCGCGTGAAAGCGCTCTTCGTCGAGATGACCGAGGTCAAAGGCCACGGCATTCAGGAACGCATCCGGAAGCTCATCCCTTACGCGGATAACAAGTAGTCACAAGGAGACCACAATGGCTAGAGTTAAAGGTGGTGTAAAGACGCGCCGTCGCCATAAGCGCGTGCTTAATCTGACCAAGGGCCAGTTTGGCGCGCGCCATAAGCACTTCCGCAAAGCGAACGAAGCGCGCCTGCATGCGTTGGCATACGCAACGCGTGACCGCCGCAATCGCCGGCGCGACCTGCGCCGGCTGTGGATCACTCGGATCAACGCTGCGGTTCGTTTGCATGGCCTCACATATAGCCGGTTTATCCAGGCCCTCAAGTCGGCGGATATTCGCCTAGATCGCAAGGTGCTGGCCGATCTGGCCGTGCGCGATGCCAATGCGTTCGCGGCAGTGGTAAAAGCAGCCCAAGCCTGAACGGATTATCAGCTTTCTCCTCCTCCGTGTCCGGCGGGCGTCTGACGCCCGCCGGATTTCTCTTAAGAAACGTGGTTTCAACGTGATGACGAGGAGAACGCATCACAGAGGATCAGGCTGGGCATTCGTGCAGGACTTCTGGGTGGGCGATGGCATTGCTGTCGCCCGTTCCCCAAAGCGCATATAAAATGCGAACGCCAGCCGGCAAAGAATGTCGGTTCTACTACGCCGACTATCATCGTGGCAGCCAGAAGCAGGAGTGCCGCCTGATAGCGCGCAATCCTGACGGGGGGCGCTGGCATCCCAGCCATTGTCGAACCTGCCCGGTGCCGGACATCTTGCGCCAGAATGCCTGCCCACACCTCGCGCTGGAAGCCAAGGTTGAGCGCTCGTTCCTGAGCCTGCGCGAACGGGTCGCGGTCTTTGCTGTATGCACCAAACATCTGGTCGAGGTGCAAGCGCCCGCGGTGGGCTGTGGTCGCTGCCACGAGGAGATCATGCAGATCATCAACAATGCCTAGCGCTACAAGGGAAGATCTATGGCAGCACACGACTTGAAGGACAAATGGGCATTGATCCTGGGTGCCTCTTCGGGCTTCGGCGCGGCCACGGCTCTGGAGCTGGCGAAGTACGGCGTCAACATCATCGGCTTACACCTAGATCGCGGCCCAGCGCTGGAAGCAGTGCAGACCCTGGTGGCCCAGATCACGTCCTTCGGCGTCCACGTTCACTACAGAAACGTGAACATCGCCAACGCCGAGAAGCGCAAAGAGACCGTCGCGCAGATCAAGGAATGGGTCGGCGAGGCCAAATTGCACTTGGTGATGCACTCGGTCGCTTTTGGTTCGCTTCAGCCCTTCATCGGCCCTGACCCTGAGCATCAACTCACCCAGGCTCAGATGGAGATGACGCTTGACGTGATGGCCAACAGCCTGGTGTATTGGGTGCAAGACCTGTGGCACGCCGGCCTGTTGGGCAAAGGCAGCCGCGTGTTCAGCATGACCAGCGCCGGCAGCGAAGAGGCGTTTCTCACCTATGGGGCAGTCAGCGCGGCCAAGAGCGCCCTAGAAAGCCACACCCGTCAGCTCGCGTTGGAGCTGGGCAAGCACGGCGTAATGGTGAATTGCATCATGGCCGGCGTGACGGACACGCCGGCCTTGCGCAAGATCCCAGGTCACGAGGCGATCGTGGACATCGCCCTGCGCCGCAACCCCACCGGACGGCTCACCACCCCGCGGGACATCGCTGTCACGATCCGCGCGCTGTGCGATCCGGAGATCGAGCGCATCAACGGCGCGGTGATCGTGGTGGACGGCGGTGAGCGAATCTCGATGTAGGCCTAGAGCACGCCAGCGCCGCGCAGCACACTCTCAACAATCAGCCCGAGCAAGAAGAGCAAGCCGAAGGCCCGGTTGTGCAAGAAGGCGAACGCGGCCAGCCAGGTAGGCCAGGCATCGGCTGGGAACCATTCGGGCCGCTCCGCCGGCTTGGGCTGCTGGAACATGCGCAGGGTGAACGCAAAGGTGGGCAGCGCCAGGGCGACCACCAGCATGATTGGGGTGAAGAAGCCGGCGATCACCAGCGCAACCGTCAGCACATACTGAAGCACCATGCAGCCGATCGCCACCGCGCGTGCGAGTTGGTCGCCCAGGATCACCGGCAGCGTGAAGATGCGCTTCTCTTTATCAGCGGCGCGCTTGTCAATGTGCTTGCCGAAGATCACCATCGTCGTGCCCAGCGCATAGGGCAGCCCGCCCAGCACGACGTTCCAATCCCACTCGCCTGCGATGACGTAGTAGCCGCCGCCGATCATCAGCGGTCCCCAGACCAACAGCACAGCCACCTCGCCCAGGCCGACGTATTTCAGCGGCCAGGTGTAGGCCAGCACGAAGAACGCACCGGCCAGCATCAAGGGCAGGGTGAGGCCGCCGCGCGCGATCACGAGCGCCAGCCCGCACAACGCCGCGACGCCGCCGGTGAAGATCGCGTAGCGCCAGGCATCGCGCATCGTCCAAAAGCCGGCCTCCAGCGGTTGCACGCCGTATTGGGCGCGGTAATAGTTGCCGCGGTCCACGCCTTTGGCATAGTCGGTCATGTCATTTAGCAGGTTATTGGTGGCGTGCGACATCATCAGGCCGATCGTCACCAGCGCCCACAGCCCAAAGTCGAACTTGCCCGCGCGCGCTGCGAAGATGCCGGCGATTGCTGCGGAGATGAACGTCATGATCAGCACCGCCGCGCGTGTGGCGATCAACCATTTAGCAATTGCATCCAGCCCGTTCCACTGCTCACGACTCAACCTCGGCACGCCACGCAAGGCGCGCCCCCACACTGAAGTATTCATGACTACCATTCTGAGCGCCTAGGCTTAAGCTGTTCTGAAAACGTGATGGGGGAAGGTTAAGCCAACCGCTCGTCGCACGACTGGCGAAGCCCGCAGTGGGCGCAGCGCGTCGCTTGGTCGTGGTTGCGATGGGCCTCCCCTGCGCTCAGCGCATTTTGCATCTCGGTCAGCGTGTTCAACAGCGCGGATTTCAGCGCCGGCGTGTAGGGGATGACAAACTGCTTGTCGCTATAGCACAGGATGCCCTGCGTGACGCGCGCGCCGAGCGCCTCCTCGACCAGGAGACAATACGCGGCCAATTGCAGGACGTGGCCCTCCCAGGGCCGTCTTGGGGCGCGCCCCGACTTCACCTCAACGGGGGTGATCTCATCGCCGCGGCGCACCAGATAGTCCGGCTTGCCGATGAGCTGATAAGCAGGTGCAAAGAGGGTGCGGTCATTGCGCTGCCAGGCGTCGGTGTCGCTGTAGATCACCTGGCCCGCCGGCAGCCCGCTGCGCCGCCGCAGCCAGCGCGCCGCGAGCCAAAGCAGGACGGCCAGCAACAGCAGCGCCAGCGCGGTCGGCATCATTCAGAAGGTTGAGCGGCCTGGTGAACCCACTGCCGGCCCACGTCTATGCTCCAGCCGCCGTCAATCATGATCACCTGGCCGCGGATCATGGCGGCGTCGGGACTGCACAGAAAGGCAACCACCTTCGCTACGTCCTCGGGGGTGACCAGCCGGCCAGCCGGCGTGCGTTCCAACGCCAGCCTGAGCATCAGGTCGCTGTCCTTGAAGAACTGAAGCGCATCGGTGTGGATGATGCCAGGGGCGACGCAATTCACGACGATGTTCCACGGGGCGAACTCCACCGCGCAATAGCGCGTGATCGCCTCCAGCGCGCCTTTTGAGGCCCCGACCACGACGTAGTCGGGGAGGGTGCGCGCACTGCCGATGCTGCTGACGTTGACGATCGCGCCGCCGCCGCGCCGGCGCATGATTATGGCAGCCCGCTGCGAGGCGAACAGCGCCGCCCGCGCGTTGATGTTCATCGTCCAGTCCCAGCCCTTTACCTTTTGCTCGCTGATCGGCCTGATATATCCCGATGCCGCGTTGTTAATCAGAAAGTCCAATCCTCCCCATTCGCGCTCAACGGTGTCGAACAGTTGACCCAGCTCATCAGGGTCGCCGACATCCGCTTTGATCACCAGGGCGCGCCGGCCTAGCGCTTCGATGGCGCGCGCGGTCTCCTCCGCTGCGCTCTGCTTGCGCAGATAGTTCACCACGACGTCGGCGCCGAGGCGCGCGAAGTGCAGCGCGGTGGCCCGACCGATGCCGCGCCCGCTGCCGGTGATGAGAGCGATCTTGCCTGAGAAGTCGTATGTCATGTCCGTTCAGCAGTGCGCGTTATTTGACCAGCCGGATGGGCCTGAGTAGCTCTGGGGGAAACTCGGCGATGCGCTCGGGACCTAGGCGCTCCAATTCAGCCTGCGCTGCTTGCACATCGGCGCGCAACTGAGCGATGTCCACGCCCTGACACACATCCGGCAGGGCACTGAGATACTGCCAAGCGCGCTGAAAGAGCCGGCGCGCGCCAGTGTAGTTGCGGCGCTGAATCTGATAATACGCCACGCCCACCTGGAGGATGCCCTGATACATCTGGCGCACCGGCCCCGGCTCGTCCCGCCAGACGTGTTCAAACGTCTCGTGCTGTTCCCAGAACTCGCCGCGATTGAACTGTTCTATCGCCTGCAAGGCCAGCGCCGGCAAGGGCTGTTGGGCTTGTTGACGGAGTTGTTCGCTCTCGTCCGGTCGAGCGTGCTGAGCGATTGCGCCGGCAGGATCAGCCAGGAACGCGCCGTTGCTGAGCACGGCATCGCAGCCGGCGCGCCGCGCCCGGTCGAACAGCGCTTGGTCCAGATGGGGGCCGAAGGCGAGGATGGGCATCCTGCGCGTGGCGGCGTTGGCTTTTATCGTCATTACCCATCCCTCCCAGTCCGTCGTGCGCACGCTCAGGTCCACTAAGATCAGCGCCGGCTGGCGAGCAACGAGGTCGGCGACCAAATCTTCGGTTGGCCCGACGAACTCAACCGCATAGCCCAGACGGGCGGCGGCAGATTCGATGCTGGGCTGGATGAGCACGTTATCCACCAGCGCGACGATAGATCTGGCCATACGGCGCAGCCGATTATACGAATTGCCTGGTTGCCCCCAGCCTGGAGAGTGCTCAACTTTGGTGATTTGGCTCACCGAGATGAGAGGCGCAGAGAGCGCAGAAGAAAATCTCTGCGGTGCGTGTTTCTTGTATCAAGTGGCGCACTCCCCAGCCTGTGAGGTTTGGCCGTGGCCACGAAAATGTGACTATGCGCCCAGATCACCTGCTGCGCTTAGATTATTGGCTTGACCTGGCGGTGAGCGCGCAGCCCGCCGGCCCGGCGATGTGGCTGGCCGTCGCGGTCGGCGCGCTGGGCGTCGTGTTGACCGGCGCGGGGCTGGCGCGCGGCCGGCTGGGGCGCGACGTCGCCATCCCCTGGCTGGTCACCGCCGGCTTGGTCGGGCTGGTCGGCCTGGGCCGGCTGAGCGCCCATCCGCTGCTCGGCCTGCGCGTGGGCTGGCTGCTCGCGGCGCTGATCGCAGCGCTGCCGCTGGCGCGGCGCGCCCTCGTCGTCCTGCGCGCCGACGGCGCCCTGGCCGACTGCCTGCGCGCGCTGGCCTTTGCGCCCGGTGGCGGGCGCGGGCGCTGGGGCTGGCGGGCCGCCGGCGCGTGGCTGGGCTTCCACCTGCTGGGCCTGAGCGTCGTGCTGGCCAACCTGGGTTGGCCGCTCCCGCTCGCCCCGCTGCTGATGATCGGGCTGAGCGCGATGCCCGTCCTGGCCGGCCGCCGCAGCGCGCTCGCCACGCTGACCCCGCTGGCCTTCGCCTACGCGGCGACCGTCCTCCACGGGCTGGGGGTGCGCCTGCCGGGAATCTGGAACGGCGTCCTCTCGCCGCTGCTGACGCTGATCGTCGCAACCGGCTACGGGCTGGCGATCGCCGGCTGGCTGGCCAGCGGCGCAAGCCGGCGCTTCGTCGTCGCCGGCGCGGGATTGCTGGTCGCGGCGGCGCTGGGCTGGTCGGCCTGGGCCGGCTGGACGCTGCGGGCGCACGGCGTCACCGGCAGCGATCCGTATGCCTACGCGCAGATGGGCATTGACCTGGCGACGCGCGGGACGGTGCTCCACCCGTTCCCGCTGGCGGCGCTGGCCTACGCACTGAATCTGCCGATCTATCCGACCGTGCACGTCGGTTATCGCATCCCAGACGCCGCCACGCTCCAGGCCGCGACGGTCTGGCCGCCGGGCTACGCCGCGTTCACCGGCCTGGCTTACCGATTGGCCGGCGAGGCCGGCCTCTTCCTGGTCACGCCGCTGCTCAACCTGCTGGCGCTGTTGGCTGCCGGCTGGTTCGCGCTGGTCGCCGCGGGCCGGCGCAGCCCCGCTGCGTTCGCCGTCGCCGGCCTGACCGTCGCGCTCACGGCGACGGCTTACCAACAGGTGGAGCTGCAGATGACCCCGATGGCCGACATCGCGGCCCAGCTCTTCACGGTGCTGGCGATTGGGCTGGCGCTGGGCGCCCAGGGGCGCGGGGCGCCGCTGCGCGCCGCGCTGAGCGGGCTGTGCCTGGGGATCGCCTTCGACATACGTTACACGCAGGTGCTGTTGGCGCCGGCGATCGCGCTGGCGCTGGCCTGGGGCGCGCGCGGCTTCGCGAGGGCGCGGCTGGAGCTGGTCGCGATCTGCGCCGGTGCGGCGTGGCTCGCCGCGGCACCCGTCCTGGCCTACCATTGGGCGGTCTTCGGCAGCCCGTTCGTCACCGGCTCGGACGAGCTGGCGCATTTCTCGCCGGCGCGCTTGCCGGAGACGGCGGGGCGGACGCTGGGCGCGCTGGGGCATTACCGCGAGTTCGGCTTGCTGGTGCCGTCGTTGGCGGTCGGCCTGCTGGCCGCGGCGCGCCGCAGCCGGCGCGCGCTGGTCGTCGCGCTGCTGGCCTTCGTCGTCCTGTTCGGCTTCCACGCCTTATACGCCTACCTGCGCCTGCGCGACCTCTTGTTCCTCTTCCCGTTTCTGAGCTGGCTGGCCGCGCTGGGGATCGTCACGGCGGCGCGCGCGGCGTACTGGGCGGCGCGCCGGTCGAGCAGGCCGCGCGCCTGGGCGGCGCTCCGCGTCGGGCTGGTGGGCGCGCTGAGCGTTTGCCTGGTGCTGCGGGCGATGGAGACGCTGGCGATGCCGGCCAACCGCGGCTTCGCCGCCTTCGGCCATCTCACCGCGGCCCAGCGCGCCTCCTTCGACCGCCTGCGCCAGCTCACGCCCGAAGACGCGGTGATCGGCGCGTCGCTGAACAGCGGCGCGGTGGAACTCCACGCGGGCCGGTCGGCCTTCCGGCCGGCGGGCTGGACGGCGGAGGCGCTGGTGCGCTTCGTGGACGCGCTGCGGGCGGCGGGCCGGCCGGTCTTCGTGCTCGACGACGGCGAGGCGATGGGCGAGGCGTTGCGCGTGCTGCGGGCGCGCTATGGGCTGGTTGAGGTCGCGCGGCTGGACGTGCCCTACTACGACGCGATAGGCGGCGGGTCGCGCAATCAGCGCGCGCCGCTCTATCGGCTTTCTTTACCCCCGCGTCCTGGGGAATAAGGCGGGGGGCGTAGCACCGCTACGCCCCTACAACATGGTCGGCGGGGTTGTTGGGGGCGACGCAGCGCGTCGCCCCTGCGTGGCAATTCGGTTGGGTGAGCGCTCAGCATGGCGAGCGAGCAGCCCACACCACTATTGGCGAACGCGCTCGGATGCATTCACGGCTAACCCTGGCTGTGAACGCACCCCAGGCGCGGGGCGCGTTCATCGCAACAGAGGGAAGAGGGAATATCATCGCCCTGTGTCTGGTCAACGCCTGCCGGCCAAGCTGACCGCGCTGGCGCTGCTGCCGGCCTGGATCGGCGGCGCGTCGCTCGCGCTCCAGCGCAGCGACGCCGGCATCCTGTTAGCGCTGGCTGTGCTGAGCAGCCTAGCGGTGATCGCTGCTCAGTGGTTGGCACGGCGCGCACCAGGCCACGACCCTTACATTCTGCCGAGCGCCGCGATGCTCACCAGCCTGGGCCTGCTCTCCATCGCGCGCACTGCGCCGAACTTCCTGGGCCGGCAGGTGCTGGCGTTGGGTGTTGGCTATGCCCTGCTCATCCTCATCGCTGCGCGCACCGACTGGCTACGTTGGCTACGACGGTTTAAATATGCTTGGCTGCTGGCCGGCTTGGGCGTGTTGCTGGCCAGCTTGGCCTTTGGCGTCAATCCTTCTGGCAGTGGCGCGCGGCTGTGGCTAAACATCGGCGGATTGTTCGTCCAGCCCTCCGAGCTGGTCCGGTTGCTGATGATCGTCTTCCTGGCCGCTCATTTTGCCGAGCAGCCGGCCAGCCAATGGCGCACGCTCGCCCCCACTGTCCTGGCCGTAATCGTCGCCCTGGCCGCCTTGCTGACGCAGCAAGACCTGGGGGCAGCGTCGTTATTGCTGATCACGTATGGCTTCATGGTATATCTGGCCACCGGCCAGGGCCGGTGGCTGCTTGGCCTAGCCAGCGCACTCCTGTTGAGCGCCGCGCTGGGCTACGCGCTCTCGGCGCGGGTCGCCCAGCGGATAAACATTTGGCTCAACCCTTGGGCCGACCCACAAGGCAGTGCCTTTCAGATCGTGCAGTCGCTGATCGCGGTCGCCAATGGCGGGCTGTTCGGCCAAGGGATCAATCAGGGCCGACCAGACTACGTGCCGGCCGTGCATACAGACTTTCCATTCGTCATGATCGCCGAGGAGCTGGGGCTGGCCGGCGCGCTGGCCGTCCTGGCTGGCTATGCGGTGATCATCCTGCGCGCCTGGCACGTCGGACTGCGCGCGGCCAACCGCTATGGTTTTCTCCTGGCCGGCGGGCTTGCGGCGAGCTTGAGCGTGCAGGTCTTCGTCGTCGTCGGGGGCAACCTCGGCCTGTTGCCGATCACCGGCGCGACGCTGCCCTTTATCAGCTACGGCGGCACATCGCTGGTGGTGAGCCACGCGCTGCTCGGCCTATTGCTCCGCCTCTCAGCCGACGCGCCGCTGCGCATAGCACAGGCGGTTCGCACGGCCAGGCCGATGATGCGCACCAGCGCCGCCTTGCTCGCAGCGCTCGGGCTGGCCGCCGGTTACTGGGGGATCGCCCGCGCCGGCGAGCTGCGCGCGCGGCCAGATAACCCGCGCCTGGTGGACGCCGAACAAGCGACGCTTCGCGGCCCGATCTACGCCCGCGACGGGGCGTTGCTGGCCTACTCCACCTGTGCCGGCGCTGAGCAGCCGCTCGCGCCCTGCGCCGGCGCGCAAGCGCGCTACCAGCGCCGCTATCCCCATCCAGAGGCTGCGCCGGCTATCGGCTACTACAGCTTGCGCTATGGCGTCGGCGGGCTGGAGGCGTTCGCCGACGCGACCTTGCGCGGCGGGCGAACGCCGCTGGACGACCTGCTCCACCGCCCGCGCCGCGGCGCGGCGATCACGTCGTCCCTCGACCTAACGTGGCAGTCGCGCGCGCACGAGGCGCTGCGCGTCGGATCCGCGCTCGGCGCGCTGGCAGGCGCGGCTGTGGTGCTCGATTGGCGCAGCGGCGAGGTGCTGGCCCTGGCCAGCAGGCCGAGTTTCGACCCCAACCGACTGGAGCAAGACTGGGACAGGCTGCGCGCCGAACCGAGCGCGCCGTTGCTCAACCGCGCGACCCAGGGCTTGTATCAGCCTGGCCCGCTGTTGGCTTGGTTGTTCAACCTGCGCGAGAGCGACCCGACCGACCTTCAGCGCTGGCACATCAATGCAGCCGCGCTGGGGCTGGACAGGCGCGCCCCGTTTGAGCTGCCCAACGAAGCCGTGCCCCTGCCCGCCAGGGTGACCTATAGCGAGACGATCGGCCAGGGCAGTTTGCGGGTGACGCCGTTGCGGGTGGCGGTGAGCGCCGCGGAGGTCATCGCCGGCCGGCCGGTCACGCCGACATTACTGCTCGCCGGCAGCGTCCAATCCGCCGATCGCCGGCCAGCACTTCGCCTCCCGCCGTTCACCGGTCAGGCGCAGATCGCAAACGAACGGTTTATTGGGTGGCACGTGCGCGCAGACGACCAGCGCGTGATCGTGCTGGCATTGGAGCTGCCGGCTATTGACCACCCTGCGTTGAGCCAGGCGATCCTTACAATTGCTGAACAATGGCCATGATCAACACCTGCCATCGCTTCAAAGGCCAAGTGGCCGTCGTCACCGGCGGGGCGCAAGGGTTGGGCGAGGCCTTCGTCCGGCGCTTTGCCGATGAAGGCGCAGCCGTCGCCATCGTGGACGTGCAGTGCGAGAAATGCGAACAGCTCGCCGACGCGCTTGAGGGGCGCGGGGTGCACGTGCGCACCGTCAGGGCCAACGTGGCCGACGAGGCTGAGGTAAGCGCGGCCATCGCGAACATCCTGCGCTGGGCCGGCCGGGTGGATATTTGGGTGAATAACGCCGGCATCTATCGCGGCACGCCGCTTGAGCAGATCAACCTAGAGGAATGGCACACCATGATCGCCGTGAACTACACCGGCGTATTCCTTTGCACGAAGGCCATCGCGCCGGTGATGAAGCGGCAGCGATACGGGCGCATTGTCAATATCAGCAGCATCGCCGGGCGAACCGGCTTCAAGAACAGCGCTGCTTACTGTAGCAACAAGGCGGCTGTGATCGGCCTCACTCGCGCCACGGCAATCGATCTGGCCCCGTTCGGCGTGACGGTCAACGCGGTGTGTCCTGGCTCGATCCTCACCGAGATGCTCCATAAGGTAGATGCCGAGATCTGCCGCAACGAAGGCTGGCCGATCGGGACGCACATTGCGCACAAGATGGAGCAGATCCCGATGAAGCGCCTGGGGACGCCGGAGGAAGTGGCCAGCGCCGTGGCCTTCCTCGCCTCCCCAGAGGCCAGCTTCATCACCGGCCAGTGTATCGAGGTGGACGGTGGGGAGATCGTCGTCTGAGCTGGTCAATGCCGCGTGGCGGATGATCGTGGTCGCTGCGCCGGCTGCGATCGGCGTGGGCCTGGGCCTGCTGATGGCCGGCCTGCGCTTCGACGACCCATTCATCACCTACCGTTTTGCCGATCACCTCGCGCGCGGGTTGGGCTTCACCTTCAACCCCGGCGCGCCTGAGCAGGCGCTGATCACCACGGCGCCGCTGTATGCGCTGCTGCTCGGCGCGCTGGCCGCCGCCGGCCTGGACATCCCAACCACCAGCTATGGGCTGAGCGTGCTGGGCCTGATCGCCACAGCCTGGGCGCTGACGGCGATCGGCAAGCGGCATGGCCTTGCGGGCCATGGCTTCCTCGCCGGCCTGGTCTTCGTTGCCTTCCCCCTGGCCTGGTTGACCGTCGGCTTCGAGACGCCGCTCTTCATGGCGCTATCTACATGGGCGCTGTTCTTCGCAGAGAGCGAGCGGCCAGCCTGGGCCGGCGCGCTGGCCGGCCTGGGCCTGGGGCTGCGTGGGGATGGCGCCATCGTCCTGGGCATCGTCCTCCTGCGCGCCCTGCGCTTTGGCGAGGCCGGCTGGCGCGCGCGCCTGCGCCCTGCGCTCGTCGCGCTTGCCACAGCCAGCGCGACCTATGGGCCGCTGGCGATCTTCCTCACCGCGCAGTTCGGCTCGCCGATCCCCACCACGTTGCAGACCAAATCGGCGCAGGCGATCGCCGGCTTGACCGGCTTCTACGCTGGCACGCGCTTTCTAGAAGGCGCGCTGCTGCTGGTCCGAGCCTATCTTGAGCAGGAGGCCATCTTCCTATTTGTGCCGCTCGCTGTCGGCCTGGGGACGTTCAGCGTCATCCGCCGAAGCGTGGTCGCCGCGCGCGCGCAGGGCTGGCGTTGGCCCGCTGCCGTCCCCTTCCTGCTGCCGATCGCCTGGGCGGTGCTCCACCTGGCTGGATATACGCTGCTGGGCGTGGCGCCTTATGCGTGGTATTACGCGCCGATGCTGCCGGGGCTTGCTGCATTGATTGCCCTTGGCGTCTACAAATGGCAAACCCTGCCCCTCATCCTGCTGCCACTTATCTCGGCGGATTTATCCATGATCGAGATCGTCCGCGGTGGGGTGCCCCCACCGCCTGCGGAGGTCAGATCGAAAGTCCTGCCGGAGACGAAGGTGGACATCTACGAACGCGCAGGGCGCTGGCTCAACGCCAACACGCCGGCGACGGCCACGCTGGGCGTCACTGAGCTGGGGGTGATGAGCTACTACGCGCAGCGCACCACCTACGATTTCCTCGGCCTGACGCTGCCCTCGCAGTTGCCCGCCATCCGCCGCGGCGACTTCGTCGGCGGCCTGCTGCGCCTGCAACCGGACTACCTGGCGCTCACCGGCGTGAACGCGCTCTACGACGCCAACCCGCAGCAGGACGATTGGTTCAATGCCCTGTATGCGCCGGTCGCGCGCTTGGAGGACGCCCGCTTTTGGGGATCGCCGATCACAATATGGCAGCGCGTGCGCCCGCCGATCAGGCCGGATGTTTTGCTAGACCAGGATATTCATGAGCTGGGCGATGGCTGGCAGGTGACCGGCGTCGCCGTCAGCGCACGCGAGGTGATCACGACCGTGCCGTTGATCATCAGCGTGCGCTTAAAAGCCGGCTCCCCGCTGGGCCAGCGCGAGCTGCGCGTTCAGCCCATTGCAACCCAGCGCGGCGATGGGCTGCCGGTGCGCTCACGGATCATTCACACCAACCAGTTCTACGCGGGAGAAGAAGCTTGGTACGACTTCCCGCTCCTGCCCTATCCGGATGCGCGCAAGGGTGCTTACGACATCAGCATCCGCTGGTTGGATGGCGATCGCGAGGTCATCGCTGGTCGGATCAAGGTGCCGCTGGGGGCGCAGGCCGATCCGGGGACGAGCTGGCTGCCGCTGAGCGCCGGATTCGGCGCGGCCCGCCTTCCCCAGCCTCTCGATGGGTGCCCAGGCGAGACTGTGGCGATCACCGTGACCTGGCGCGCCAGCGGACCGTTGGACGCCGATTACGTTGTCTTCTTGCACCTGCGCGATCAGGACGAGCGGGTGGTTGCTCAAGCCGACGGCCCGCCGCGCAACGGCAGCTATCCGCCCACCGTTTGGTCAGCCGGCGAGGTCATCCCCGACCCGCGTCTCCTTGTATTGCCGGACGCGCTCCGGCCAGGCAGCTACGCGGTGGTCGTCGGCTTGTATCACCCCCAGACCGGCGCGCGGTGGCCGGTGGAGGATTCCCCCGCGCGCACGCCCGACGGCGGCTTGCGCATCGGCGCGCTGCGCGTCGGCCAGTGCGGGCCTTAAGCGCCCGCCGGCGAGACGCGACCGAGGATGTCCTCGACGGCGATTGATAGGCCGAGCGCCGGCGAATCTATCACCTCGCCGCGCTGAAAGGTCGCTGACTCCGCGTAGCGGCCGTGCAGCGGCCGGGTGTGGCGCTCGACCACCTCGTGCTTCAGGTCCACCAGCCAGACCTCCGGGATGCCGGCCCTGGCATACAGCGGCAGCTTCACCGCCCGGTCGAAGAACAGCGACGCCTCGGCCACCTCAACGACCAACAACACGTCTTCGCTGCGCGGCAGCGCGCCGGCGTAGAAGTCCTCGCGCGGGCGCAGCACGGCGA
>DAOTYZ010000293.1:0-15085 GCA_034434555.1 Candidatus Roseilinea sp. | reverse complement strand
CTGCGGCGTGTAACTGGTGCGCTGGGCGTTGTGGGCATGTTGGCTCCATTCAGTGGGCAGCGCACCACCCCCACCGCGGATGACCGGCATCCAGTTGCGTGGGGTGACTGTAGCCTGCTGGGCCGGCGCGTTGACCTGTGCCGGCAAGCCGGCAGCCATGCGCCATAAGCTTAAGATGGCTACCGCTGCCCCAAGCGCTACGCGTTGAATCAAGGCGTCATCTCCTCTTTGTTTTTACTGTATCTGGCGGTTAGTTTATGTCAAGATTGCATGCGCGCCGACTGGGCTTCGCAGAAGGCACAACGCGCGGCGCGTTCCCCTAGTGAATGTCAAAGCGTGTGTAGCCCACCAGCGAGCCTTGAGCGGTGAGCACGGTGACGCGAATCGTGTAGCGGCCCGGGGGCAAATCCTCAACCCCGAAGGCGGTGAGCTGGTCGTCCACCACCGGCGCAAGGTGTGGTCCGCTGATCCATCGCCACTCCGCCGGCTGTTCACCTTCGCCGTATTCAACGACATACTGTTGAAAGCCCGGCGGGTTGATTGTGCCACGGACGGCCAGCAGCCCACGCGCCACCGGCTCAGCCAGAGTAGGGTAGGTGAGCAACACGTCTGGCATCTGCGGCGGTGCGGACGGTGCCGGCGGAGCGGTCGCCAAGTCGGGATTGCGCGCTTGCACGGCGCGCTCGATGCGCTCGTCGGCGGGCAGCGGTGGCTGGTCGGCGCTGAAGTACTCGATTCGGCGGCGCGGACAAGATGGCGAGGGGAGATGGCCGCCATACTCGCAGATTTCGATGCCGACGATGCCCGGAGGCGGGACGAAGTCGCGCGCCGGCTGGCCGGCCAGCGCCTCTTCCATGATCTGCTTCCAGATCGGGGCTGCGCCGGTGATGCCGCTCACCCCGCGCATGGGGCTGTTGTCGCTGTTGCCCACCCATACGCCAACCACCAGGTCGGGGGTATAGCCGACAGTCCAGTTGTCGCGGAAGTCGTTGGTGGTGCCGGTTTTGGCCGCTGCCGGCCTGGAGAGCCGCAGCGGGCTATTCAGGCCGAACGTCTTGGCGCGGGCGGCGTTATCGCTGAGCATGCTGGTGATTAGCCAGGCATGCTCCGGCCGCACCACTTGTTGAGGCTGCGCCAGCCGGTAATCGCGCAACAGCCTGCCGTCGGCGCTTTCCACGCGCGCGATCGCAATCGGTGGCCGGCGCAGACCGTTGTTGGCCAGCACAGCGTAAGCCGTCGTCAGGTCCAGCAAGCGCGTCTCTGCCCCGCCCAGCGTGATCGCCAAGCCGTAAGCTGGGTTAGGTGGGAAGGTCAGCCCAACCCGCTGCGCCAGCTCCAGGAAGGCCGGCACGCCGACGAAGTGCAACGTCTCCACCGCCGGGATGTTCATGCTGCGGGCCAGCGCCTCGCGCATCAGCATCGGCCCGTGGAACTTGCTGTCGTAGTTCCTGGGACGATACACCTGGCCATACTCGTTGACGAACTCAACGGGCCGGTCCCAAAAGAGCGTCGCCGTCGTCCAGCCGCGCTCCAGGGCAGCCAGATAGGTAAACGGTTTCACCGCCGAGCCTGGTTGGCGGAGCATGAGCGCGACGTTCACCTGGCCATCTATGGCAGCGTCGTTAAAGTCGGCGCTCCCCACCATCGCCAGGATCTCGCCGCTGCTCGGTTCGATGATCACGGCGGCGCCGTTGGTGACGTTCTTCTCGCGCAATTGGGCGATCTGCTGGCGAATGGCGTTCTCGGCGATTGCCTGCAGGCGCGGGTCGAGTGTGGTATAGACGCGCAAGCCATCACGATATAGCCCCTTCGCACCGTATTCAGCGTCGAGTAGTTGTTTGACGAACTGCATGAAGTGCGGCGCGACGGTTGAGACGTTGGGCAGGGTTGCCGTGAAGGTGCGCGCTGCGATCTCGCGCTGGGCCTCGTAGATTTGCTCAGGGCGGATGTAGCCGGCTTTGGCCATCAGGCGCAGCACGTCGTTCTGTCGCCGCAGCACGCCCGGCTTATTGGCGATCGGATCCCATAGCACGGGCGACTGTGGGATGCCGGCCAGCATCGCAGCTTCGGCCAGGTTCAGCGCCTGAGCAGGCTTGGCGAAGTAAAGCTGGGCGGCTGCCTCGATCCCATAGGCTTGGTTGCCGTAGTAGTTCTCGTTCAGATAGATTTCCAAGATCTGGTCGCGCGAATAGCGCCGCGACAGCTCGTTGGCCAGCACGATCTCGCGGAGCTTGCGCCGGAGCGTGCGTTCGCTGCGCTCGCGCGGGGAGAGCAACAGGTTGCGCGCCACCTGCTGCGTGATGGTGCTGCCGCCGCTCACCACGTCGCGCTCGGTCAGGACGTAATACACTGCGCGCGCGATCGCCACAGGGTCAAAGCCGATGCCCGGCACGTAGCGATAGAAGTTCGGGTCTTCCGTGGCCAGCGTCGCCTGGATGACGTAGGGGCTGATCTGGCTCAACGGCACGCGCGTGCGCCGGCCGGCGGTGGGATCGGTCGGGTCGGTTAGCTCAACGATCAAGTTGCCGTGCCGATCAAAGATCTGCGTGCTGGCGAACGTGCTTTGGGCTGCGCTGAGCCGGCCAGGGTCGGGAATCTCGCGCGCGATGAGCAAGTAAGCCGTCAGGCCGGCGATGATGGCTGTGAAGGACAGGACGAAGCTCAGCAGGGCGAATGCAAAGAACAGGCGGGCGATCCCGGCAGCCATCGCACGTTGCCTTCGCCCGTCCTGGCCGGCTGCTGGCAACGGGCCAAGCGCGCGTCGCCTGCCCGCGTTGCGCGCTGGCAGGTAGCCGGGGCGCTGCGCCGGCGAAGAAGTGGAGGGGCGCGGCATCCGTCGGGCAGAATTATCCGATGGCTGGACCATCGTCCTGAACAGTATAAGCCCGGGACAGGCAGGGTGTGTTGTGCCTCCGCGAGGGCTTACAATAGCGCCTTGTGGTCATCCTAACACTATGGCTGTGAACGATCTGCTCTCCATTCTTCCCTTTCTCGTCGTCACCATCGGCGGGATCGCGTTGTTGTTAATTGACCTTGGGCTGAAGGCGACGCAGAAGTCCGCTGTGGCGTGGCTCTCGATAGCCGTGCTGGTCCTGGCCGGCGCGACAGCTTTATCCCAGATGGATCGCCCGCCTGTGGATGCGCTCTACGGCATGGTGCGGGCCGATGGCTATGTGTTCTTCCTGGATGTCTTGTTGGCGACGATCGGGGCTTTGGCCGTGCTGCTGGCCATTCGCTACAACGAGGCGCGCGACATCTGGCGCGGTGAGTTCTACGTGTTATTGCTGTTCTCAATCAGCGGCATGATGCTGATGGGCCGCGCCCTCAACCTGTTGGTGTTGTTTGTGGCGGTGGAGCTGCTCTCCATCCCGCTTTACGTGCTATGCGGCATCGCCCGCCCACGGTTGGAGAGCGAAGAATCGGCGATGAAGTACTTTCTGATGGGGGCGTTCGCCTCGGGCTTTCTGGTGTATGGCATCGCTCTGGTCTATGGCGCGACGGGGAGCACATCGCTGGCCGTCCTCCTAGAGAGGCTCAATGGTGCTGGCGAATACGACCCAGCCCTGCTGTTTGCCGGCGCTGCGCTCATCCTGGCTGGGTTGGGGTTTAAGGTGGCCGCTGCGCCGTTTCACATGTGGACGCCCGACGTGTATGAAGGGGCGCCGACGGCGGTCACTGCCTTTATGGCCACGGCGACCAAGGTGGCCGGCTTTGCCGGCGTGCTGCGCGTGTTCATGTTCGGCTTTGAGCCGCTGCTGTCCACCTGGCAGCCGGTGGTCGCTGGGTTGGCAGCGCTGACGATGGTCGTTGGCAACGTGACTGCCCTGGTGCAAAGCAACGTCAAGCGCATGTTGGCCTATTCCAGCATCGCCCACGCTGGCTACGTGTTGGTGGGGGTGGCTGCCGGCAACAGCGCCGGCGCGGGCAGCGTGTTGTTCTATTTAGCGGTCTATGCGTTCATCACGCTGGCCGCTTTCGCCGTGCTTATCGCTGTCGGCAGCGGTCGAGAAGAGGACCAGACTTTCGATGCGTATGCGGGCCTGGGCCGGCGCAAGCCTGTGCTGGGAATCATCATGGCGATCGCCATGTTCTCGCTGATCGGCATTCCGCCCAGCGCCGGGTTCATGGGCAAGTATCTCTTGTTCAGCGCTGCTATTACCGCCGGCTTAACCTGGTTGGCGGTGCTCGGCGTGCTCACCAGCGTGGTCTCGGCTTACTTTTACTTGCGGCTGGTGATGACGATGTTCATGCGCGAGCCGGGCGCAGCAGATATGCCGATTCCGGGCAATGCGCCACGTGCGCTGGCCGCGGCGATCAGCGTGGCGGCGGTGTTTGTGTTCGGCCTGCTCCCTGCGCCGCTGCTGAACATGATCAACGCCGGCGTGCAAAGCGCCGTGGCGCGCTAGGGCATCCCTTTCACGCGACCTGCTCGCTCAACCAGGCGTAGCTCACCATTTCACAGGCATGTGTATCCTTCCCCATCAGCACTTCTTGTTTGAGGACGATCTTGTGCTGGTCAGTCCATAGCGTCGTCACAGGGCCGGCGGACTGATTCTGAGAGGGAGTGTGTTCCTCGATCATGTAGCGATGAGCCGTCATAAAGGGCGTGATGGTTGTGGAGAGCTGCTCATCGCGCACGTAGGTGTATGTCTGGCGCAGCACGAGCGGCTCTAACAGGGGTTGCGTCACGACGACGGCGTGAATCTGCGTCTGCTCGCCGGTGCCGAGGGAGAGCCGTCGCAGGTGCGCAAAATTCATCAAGGGCGAGCCATAGTCCAGAAAGGTGGAAGGACTACAAACCAGCTTGTTGGCATAGACGCGCTTCGGAGCCATTGGCTGAGCGGCGGCCTCACGGGTCGTTCTCATTGCTTCTGCATAGCGCAGCGGTTCCTCGTGAACCGTGATTTCTATCTCCCCGTCGGTAAATAGATAGCAAGCGCTTCGCCGTCTGCCCTCCAGGTCGAGTTGAACGCGTAGCTGCTGCACCTTCCAGTTGGTGTCCAAATCGAGCTGCGCCCGCTGCTGATTCTGGACGGGCCAAGTGAGGTCTATCTCGGTCATTAAGCGATAGCCGCCGCTCAATAGACCGAAGATCCCCCAAAGCTCTTCCCCTACCAAGCGGCGGTTGTGCGTAATTCGATAGACGCCATGCGCTATCCGATGAGTGACGCGACTGGAGCCGTCGAGAGAGAAGTCCAGGTCATCCATCGGCCCAAAGGGATTTATTCCCAGTCCTTTGTCAGCGAGGCCAGGAACTCCTCGTTGCTCTTCGTCTTCGAGAAGCGCTGGAGGAAGGCCTCCATGGCTGCTGTGATGTCATAGCCGGCGCCTTGCGGGGGCGGAGCCATGAGATGACTGAGCATGCGCCGCATGAGGTAGGTGCGCTGGGCAGTCTTCTCGCCCAATAACAATTCTTCGCGGCGCGTGCCGCTGGCGAGGATGTCGAAGGCCGGGAAGATGCGCCGTTCAGCCAATCGTCGGGAGAGGTGAATCTCCATGTTGCCGGTGCCCTTGAACTCTTCGTAAATGAAGTCGTCCATTCGGCTGCCGGTGTCCACGAGCACGGTGGCGATGATGGTCAGGCTACCCCCTTCCTCGATGTTGCGGGCGGCCCCGAAGAACTCCTTAGGTGGATAGAGCGCGGCTGGATCCACGCCGCCGGAGAGCGTGCGCCCAGACGAGGGCACGGTAAGGTTATAGGCTCGGCTGAGCCGGGTCAGCGAGTCGAGGAGGATCACCACGTCGCGTCCGCATTCCACCAGCCGCTTGGCGCGGTTGAGCACCATTTCAGCGACATGGACATGGCTCTGCACCGGCTCGTCGAACGTAGAGGCGATCACCTCGGCATCTACAGAGCGGTCAAAGTCCGTCGCCTCTTCTGGTCGCTCGGCGATCAGGGCGACCATGAGATGCACATCGCGGTAGGTTTTGCTGATCGCGTTGGCGATGTCTTTCAGCAGAGTCGTCTTGCCCACCTTGGGCGGGGCGACGATTAGGCCGCGTTGTCCCTTGCCGATCGGCGCGACGATGTTGAGCAAGCGCATGCTCAGTTTGCCGCTCAACTCTAGGTTGTAGATCTCGTTGGGGAAGATAGGGGTGAGTTTCTCGAAGTGTGGGCGATTCTTGGCTTGTTCAGGGTCTTGGCCGTTGACGGCCTCCACGCGCAGCAAGCTGTAGTATTTTTCGCTGTCCTTTGGCGGTCGTACCTGGCCGATCACCATGTCACCGGTGCGCAGGCCAAAGCGTTTCACCTGGGAGGGGGACACGTAGATGTCTTCCGGACCCGGCAGGTAATGTTCGGCACGCAAGAAGCCGATGTTGTCCTCGTTGACGTCAATCACGCCGCCCCGCAGCTCCAGGCCGTTGCGTTCCGCCTGTGCCCGCAGCAGCCGGATGATCAGGTCATCTTTCTTCAGCCGGCTGTAACCAGAGATGCCCATTTCCTTGGCGCGTTCGCGCAGTTCGCTCAGCGTTTCATGCTCCAGGCGCGCCATGTCGAACATGTTGCGCCGGTTGGGGCGCGCGCTGGGTGGGGGTGCTGCGCCTTCGCCTGCCGCGACTATCGGCGCGGGTTCTGGCCGGCTGTTGGCGTTTGGCTGGCCATTGCTGTTCGCTACACTGCCATCATCAGTCACCTCAGCGGCGACGCTCGGGGGCAGTTCCTCTTGAGGTTGTAAGTTTTTCTTCATAGTAAGTGTTCACTCACCTGTGGCGCTCATGTCAACGCGAGCGCCAGGCGATTTTGTGTTCTCAAAACACCGAGCATATCTTGCCAGGGCCTCATTAATCTACGTAAGTGACCTGGCTGTAGGTGCGAAGCTTTTCCAAGCGGTGACGGGCTTCAATGTAGCGGACGGTGCCTGATCTAGAGCGCATGACTATCGAGAAGGTGCGCGCGATGTTCCCGCTGTAGTGAACCCCCTGGAGCAACTCGCCGGTTGTGATGCCGGTAGCCGCAAAGAAGACGTCATCCCCACCACAGAGCCGCTCTGTGGTCAGGATTTCGTTGAGGTCGCATTGGGCTTGTGCTTGTTCGCGCTCACTTTCGTCGCGCGGCCAGAGCTTGGCTTGGATTTCACCGCCAAGACAGCGCATCGCTGCTGCCGTGATCACCCCCTCCGGCGTGCCACCAATTCCCATCAGGATGTCTACGCCGGAGTCGGGGATGGCCGTTTGGAGCGCGCCCGAGATGTCACCATCGCTGATGAGCTTAATGCGCGCGCCGGTCATGCGCACCTTCTCGATCAACTGCTGATGACGCGGGCGATCCAGGATGCACACAGTCACCGCGCTGATCGGCATACCCTTTGCCCGTGCGACGGCGCGAACGTTGGCAGCGGGCGGCGCTTCTATATCAATGACGCCGGCACATTCCGGACCGACCACGATCTTATCCATGTAGAACGTGCAAGGCTTGAACATCTTGCCGCGCTCGGATAGGGCGACGACCGAGATGGCCCCAGCGCCGCCAACGCTGAGCAGCCGCGTGCCATCAATCGGATCAACAGCGATGTCCACCGGGATACCCAGGCCGTTGCCCAGACGTTCGCCGTTGTAGAGCATCGGCGCTTGGTCTTTCTCGCCCTCGCCGATCACGACCACGCCGTCCATGTCCACTTCGGCGAGGATCAGCCGCATGGCCTCAACGGCAGCCTGGTCGCCGGCGTTTCTATCACCCCGTCCCATCCACTTGCTCGCAGCCATCGCTGCGGCCTCAGTCGCTCGCACAAGCTCCAGCGCCAGGTTGCGATCAGGCTTACCGTTGTCCGTCCTGATACGTGTCACAGTCTTTGGGTCAACCATTATTCATGCCTCCCCACCAGTGTTAAGGGTTGTTAATCCGACGGCACAGGCGCACTTGCAGGGAACTGGCCTAATCCGTTGCGCTCGGTCTTGCCACATGATCGGTTAAGGCGTGAGTTCGATTACGCCGCGAGGGTGATGCTTGTAGAGATCGGGGAACCGGGATTTGAACCCGGGACCTCACGGTCCCAAACCGTGCGCGCTGCCATCTGCGCCATTCCCCGGGAGACGGTTGCATTATACACAGGCCCACCCAAAAGGGCTTGCGGGGGTGCATTCACAGCCAGGGGCAAAGCCCTGGATGGGCGACGGCACGCCGCTGCCCACCCTCTAAGGAGTAAACCCACCTTCAGCGGAAGCACAGCCTGGTTGGGAGTTGCCCCGATCGGTGAACGCATCCGGCTTGCGTTTGAGTGCGTTCACGCATTCGTTCTCGCTCTTCTATCGCTGGACAAGTTGGGCGTAACTGCCTGCGCCGTCAGCGGTAAACAGTGCGTGCCTGTCAGCGGCGGCATACCTAGTCCAGCACGATCACTGCGCCGAAGCGTCCCGTCTGGCCGCGCTCGGCGCGGTGGCTGAACCATTCGTGGGTGTTGCTGGCCGTGCACAGGCCGGCGATCTCAACGTGACCCACCCCCAGTGCGGTTAATTGGGCGTGCGCCGTCCGCCAGAGATCGGCGTATAGCTTTCCATTTGTCTCGCGCGTCACGGGAACAGCCACCGTTTGCTGAAGCTGCGCAGCGACATCCGGGCCGACCTCAAACTGCTGCGGGCCGATGGATGGGCCGATGCCGACGATCAAATCCCGCGGCTGCACGCCGAAGGCACGTTGCATCGCCCGCACCGTCTCAACCAGGATGCCGGCGACCAGCCCGCGCCAGCCAGCATGGGCCAGGCCAATTGCTGCCCGGCGCGGGTCGTAGAACATCACAGGCAAACAATCGGCAAAGCGCAGCGTCAACGCAACGCCGCGCGCCTGGGTGACCAGCGCATCGGCGCGCGCGTCGTTCGCCTCTGGAAAGCGCCAGTCGTCCGGCTGAACCACGCGCACCTGGCTACCGTGGACCATCCAACTGGTGCATGATCGCTCTGGTCGCAGGCCGAGCGCCTCAAATGCGCGCCGGCGATTCTCGCGCACAGCGTCGGCTGTGTCGCCCGTGCTAAAGCTCATGTTGAGCGAGGCCCATGGTGCCTCGCTCACCCCGCCCAGGCGGGTAAATAGGCCGTGATTGATGCCATAGGCGCTCAGCGCCTCAAACTGGTAATAGGCCAATCCGTGGCTGCTCAACCGTTGCATGGGCTATCCGGCAACGCGTTGGTTGCGCAGCCGCGGGTCCAGATAATCACGCAGCCCATCGCCCAGCAAGTTGAAGGCCAGCACGGTCAGCGTGAGCGCCAAGCCGGGATAGAACATCGTCCACGGCGCCGTCTGGACGAACTTGCGGCTGTCGTTGAGCATGAGGCCCCACTCTGGCTCTGGGCGCTGGGCGCCGAGTCCCAGGAAGCTAAGCGCCGAGGTATAGAGGATCACGTAGCCCACGTCCAGGCTGATCTGAACCAGCAGGATGGGCAGGATGTTGCGCAACATGTGGCGAAAGAGAATGTGTATGTCGTGCATGCCCAGCGCGCGGGCGGCCAGGACGAACTCGCGCTGCGCCAGGGCCATCACCTGGCCGCGCGCCAGGCGCGCATACCAAGGCCAGTAGACCATGCTGAGGGCCAACATGGTGTTGGTGAGGTTGCTCCCCAGCGCCACGCCGATCGCCGAGGCCAACACCAGCGCTGGGAAGGCGAGGAACAGATCGGTCAACCGCATCAGCGCGGCATCTACCCAGCCACCCAACAGGCCGGCTGTCGCGCCGATGAGCGTGCCCAGGCTCACTGCGACGCTCAACACCACGATAGCGACTTGAATCGAGATGCGCGCGCCGCTGATCACGCGGCTAAAGATGTCGCGCCCATAATCATCTGTGCCGAACCAGTGCGCTGCAGAGGGCGGCTGTAGCCGATTGGCCAAGTTTTGCTTGCGCGGCGGATGCGGCACAAGCGCCTCGCCCAGGATGGCCGCCAGCAAGATCAGGGCAACCAAGACCAAGACCGGACCGTTCAGCCGGCTTTGACGCACAAAGCGCCTCATATCGTCCTCAGCCGTGGATCAACCAAACCGTAGGCCAAGTCCACCAAGGCGTTGGCTGTGGTGTAGATCGTGGCCAGCACCAGCGTCACGCCCATCGTGGCGTTGTAGTCTGCCGCCAGGAGCGCATTGGCAGCATAAAGGCCCAGTCCCGGCCATTGGAGGATGCTTTCGATGAGAAACGACCCACTCATCAGCAAGCCAACCTGCAAGCCCAGGATGGTCAACACTGGGATGAGCGCGTTGCGCATGGCGTGGCGCAGCACCACAATGCGCTCGGTTAATCCCTTGGCGCGCGCGACGCGAATGTAATCGTGATGTAGCACGTCCAGCATGCTGGCGCGCATGATGCGCACGAACACAGCGATCACCCCGAAGCTCAGCACAAACGCCGGCAGCATCAAATGCCAGAGGGCGTTCCCCATTGTCGCCCACTGTCCGGCCAACGCGCTATCCAGGACGTAGAAGCCGGTCACCGTTGTCGGCGGCGGCACGCCCTGGCTCAGCCGGCCACCCACAGGAAATAACGAGAGCAGATAGTAACCTACCAGTTGGCCGACCAAGGCCACCCAGAATGGCGGCAGCGACAGGCCGAGCGTGGAGAGAAAGCGCCCGGCGTGATCGATGGGAGAGTCTTTCCAAACCGCGCTGATTACCCCGATCGGCAACCCGATCAACAGGCTGATGAACAGCGCAGCGAGCGTCAATTCCGCCGTCGCCGGCAGGAAAGTTTGAATATCCTGGAGCACCGGTCGCTTGGTGCTGAACGAGAAGCCCAAGTCGCCGCGCAATAGTCCGCTGATATAGCGGACGTATTGCTCGACCAGCGTGCCGCTCAAACCGAGCCGCTCGCGCAGCGCTTCGACCGCTTGTTGATTAGCGCGCGGCCCAGCGATCAGGCGCGCGGGGTCTTTGGGCACCACGCGCGCCAGCACAAAGGTCATCACCGAGATGGCGATCAGGACAGCCAGCAGCCCCAACAGCCGGCGCAGGATAAATTGCGCAATCACTCTCGGTAGAGATTGTAGAAGTCAAACGTCTTGACGTGGATCGGGTTCCAGGGGTGGCCTTTTACGCTATTGGCGATCAGAATTTCCTCTTGTGGCTCGGCCACGTATATGGCTGCTGGGTCCTCGAACATCAGGATTTGGTGCGCCCGCTCGTAGATCGCCTGGAGCTTGGCGGGATCGGTCTCGAACTTGCTCTGGTCAATCAAGGCATCCAGCTCGGCGTTGCTGTAGCGCGCGCCGTTGCCGAGGCCATCGTTCTTGTCGTTGCGGGTGTGGAAGACTGGGTTGACGTAGTTGTAGAAGTCGTCGTAGTCGGGCCACCAGGCATAGCCCATCAAATGTGGCAGCTCCTCGACAGGCTGAGCGCCGTAGAAGATGTCGTTGAAGCTGGCCTCGTCGCGCTCCTCCAGCCTAAGCTTCAGGCCGATCTGCTCCAGGCCGGCCTGCAACACTTGCCCCATGCGCTCGTAGTAGCCGTAGCCGGTGGCGTAGAGATACACCAGCTCGGTGCCTTCCGGCACGCCGGCTTCCTTTAACAGCGCCCTGGCCTTCTCCAGATCGAACGTGTATTGAAACCCGCGCGTGCCCACTGCGCTGCGCATGCCGCTCGGCCAGGGCGATGTGCCGCGCCGCATTAAGCCCCCCTCAACTTCATTGGCGTAGCCCTCGTAGTCAAAGGCATAAGAGATCGCCTGGCGCACGCGCGGGTCCTTAAGCACGTCGCGCTTGGTGAACGTGATGTAGTTGATGCGGAACAGGGGTGTATCGCTGCCCTGGAAGCGCCCCGTGGCGCGCAGGGCTTTGTAGTCCTCAACGGTGCTGATCAAAGCGATGTCCGCATCCCCTTTCTCCAGCAGTTGCCGGCGCGTGCTCGACTCGGGCACGTTGCGGATGATGATGCGCTCAAAGTGCTGCCGACCGTCATCCCAGCCGCGCCAGTAGTTCGGGTTGCGCACGAAGACGATCTCCTCGTTGGGCTTGATGGCCTCAAGCAGGTAGGGACCGGTGCCGGCAGCGTTGTTGGTGAACCACGCTTGGGCGTAGTCGCTCTGGCCGTCCACGATCTTCTCGTGCGCTTTCATCGCCGCGGGCGAGACGATAAACGTGCCATAGGCTGTGCCCAGCGCCTGCGGCAGGATCGGACAGGAGAACCCGCAGCGCCATTCCAGGGTGTACTCGTCCTTCACCACCAAGTTGTTCTCCGGATCCTCACTGGTAAAGCGGTTGATCGTGTTGCCGAGCAGACCGATCTTGACCATGCGCACCAAGCCGGCTTTGGCCGCCTCGGCGTTGAAATCCGACCCATCGCTGAACTTGACACCTCTGCGTAGCTTAAACGTCCAGACGCTCTGGTCGGCGTTTGGCTCAAACGACTCGGCCAGCACCGGCTCTACCTCGACAGTGCTGCTCCCCTTGAAGTTCACCAGACCCTCGTACAGCGCGCGGTGCAGCATGTTCTCTGCGCCACTGGTCGCCACGCCAGGGTCAAGGTTGGTGGGCAGCGACGGCATGGCCAGGATGAGCGTGCGCGCACGCTCGGCAGTCGAGGCAGGTGTCCCCTGCTGAGGCGAAGGAGACGATTGTGGGGCGCTGCAGGCCAACAGGCTGGAGACAAGCAATCCAGTGGGTAACAGATATCCTCTCATCTCAAGTCCACACTTCTGACTAGGATTGACTACTGCGGACGGGATATGAATTGAACAGCACGGATTTTACCGACGTGCCAGAAATCTGCACGCCGTGGGGTGCATTCACGGTTGGGGCAGAACCCTGAGTGGGCGACGGCACTAGAACTCATTCCAGAAACGGTGTCTTAACGTGAGTCCCGAATTTGGGTGCACATGCTCGGCGTGAAGCGCAAAATATCCCGCCCCCCTTGTCATTCTAGCGAAGCGAAGAATCTAAACGCGCGCCGGACTGAAGCGCTGCGGGGGCACTGAGGCGGGGCATGTGGTGGCTTCGCGGGGGGCGTAGCACCGCTACGCCCCTACGATATGGTCGGGCGGGATTTTGGATGCTTCGCTGCGCTCGGCATGACAGCCCCCTTTCTTTCCCCCGCACGCGGGGGAATCAGAAGGGGGCTTCCCCCGCAACAGCTCATGATGGCGGAGCCATCATTTGGCCTGGGGCAAACAGCGGCGTCCCAGGAAGCGGGGGGACGCTCCCTCCCCGCTTGCGGGGAGGGCCGGGGAGGGGCTGGCCGGGGAGGGGCTGGCCGGGGGAGCTGCCCGACTCACTCACACCAGCATCGTTGCTGTTTCCCAGGAGGCGAGGGACGGGGGGCGCAGCTATAGAAACTCCTTAGAAGAACCTGACGATTGCCCTACGATCACCCGAAAATTGCCCGACGATCGGGAAAAAGCCCTTGACAAAACCGACAAATCGCGGTACAAACCCCCTAAGTGCGCTGCCGTAGATCATCGCCATCCGCACCAGAAGCAATCTCAGATAGGTAAAAGTCAAAGTAGGAAGAATCATGAAAAAGACAAACCGAGTGTTCCTGACGCGGGCGATGAGCGCCCTGGCTTTGTTACTAAGCGCGCTGGCGAGCACGCTGCCGGCTGCGCCACAGGCCAGCCGCGAGCTGGCGCTACTCCCCGTGCCGCGCGCCGCGCAAGCCGCGAGCGGCAGTTGGACGCAGACCGAGTGGACGACGCCGAACAGCACGCTGGGCGTCGCCCCCAGCGGGACGAACCAGTACTTCCGCCCGAGCAGCGTGAGCAGCTTCGGGCAGTTGGTGGGGACGTTTGGGGTGTGCGCGGGTACGGGTGCCTGGTGCCAGGGGCCGGGCGAGGCGGCCGGCGGGCAGACCCTGCGCCTGCTGGGCAACCACAAGAGCGACGCGGCCAACCCCTACTCCAGCGACCTGAACGGGGATGGCATCTCTGAGCTGCTGTTCGCGAACTGGTGGAACGGCAGCACCCATGTCTTCAACGGTGGGTGGATTTACTGGGGACAGGGGACGCCGACCAGCCCAAGCTGGAGCGCGAGCCAGCGAACTGATCTGCCCACCATTGGCGGACATGGAGCTGCCGTCGCCGACCTGAACGGCGACGGGCGGCCGGAGGTGATCTTCGCCAACTACCGCAGTGACAGCACCTACAACGTGAACAGCTACATCTACTGGGGACAGGCCGGCGGGCCGTATGGGGTGCAATATAGCGCCGGCGCGCGCACCGATCTGCCCACCAGCGGCGCACATGGCCTGGCTGTCGCCGACCTGAACGGCGACGGGCGGCCGGAGGTGATTTTCAGTAACTTCTACAACGACAGCACCTACAACGTGAACAGCTATATTTACTGGGGGCAGGCTGGCGGGCCGTATGGTGTGACGTATAGCCCATCTGCGCGCACCGACCTGCCCACCAGTGGCGCGCATGGTGTCTCGGTCGCTGACCTGAACGGCGACGGGCGTCCAGAGGTGATCTTCGCCAACTGGTATGACGGCAGCACCAACAACGTGAACAGTATGATCTACTGGGGGCAGGCCGGCGGACCGTATGGCGTGCAGTACAGCGCGAGCCAGCGCACCAACCTGCCGGGCGTCGGCGCGAACAAAGTCTCGGTCGCCGACGTGAACAACGACGGCCTGCGCGACGTGGTGATCCAGAACTACCACGGCGGCTTCACGCGCGTCTTCTGGGGGCCGCTGCCCGGCAGCGGTACGGCGACCATCTCCTGGACGCTGCCGATCACCTTCGGCTTCCGCGGGCTGAGCCTGAGCGACCTGAACGGCGATGGGCGGGTGGACCTGCTCACCAGCCAGCAGGGGACAAATCCAAGCTCCAGCTACTGGCACGGTGGGACGAGCGGGCGGGTGTACTTCCACAACACGAATAACAGCGCGCCCTACAACGCTACGCCCAGCTTCGACCTGCCGGTGCAGTCCTCACCTAGCGCCTACGCCTCATTCGGCCCTGGCCGCGGCAGCAGCGCCGACTGGTTCGGCCAGCCGCGGCCCATATACGGCACAGCCTTCCCGAATTACGGCGTCCTGGAGTCCATGGTCATGGACAGCGGGCAGGCCGGCACGGCCTGGCAGTCGGTCGTCGCCAACACGGCCATCGCCGCCGGCACCGGCATCACCCTGTTCGTGGCGGCCAGCGACAACCTGGCCGCGCTCAACAGCCCAACCTGG
>DAOTYZ010000292.1:0-2505 GCA_034434555.1 Candidatus Roseilinea sp. | reverse complement strand
GTGCTGAGCGACACGGCCACCAGCGGCAGCAGCGGCAGCGCCTCGGCCTCGCGGCTGACGTTTATGGCCGCCCACGCCATCCGCGGCGCAGCGCAAGAAGCCCTGCGCCGCTGGCACGACGAAGAGCGGCCGGCCATCGCGCACTTCGTGTACCGCCCTCGACCTACAACGCCCTTGGACGAGGAAACCGGCGCCGGCGACCCCAACATCACCTATGGATACGTCGCCCAAAGCGCCGAAGTTGAGGTGGACATGGAGACCGGCCAAATCCACGTGCGCCAGATCGTCTGCGCGGACGACGTGGGCAAGGCGGTGAACCCCCAACAGGTGATCGGCCAGATCGAGGGCGGCGTGGTCCAGGCGCTGGGTTGGACGCACCTGGAAAACTTCGTCAGCCGGCAAGGTCACGTGCTCTCTGCTCACTTCAGCACCTACTTGATCCCCTCCGTGTTAGACATCCCCGACCAGGTTGAGTCGGTGATCTTGGAGCATCCCGATCCACTTGGCGCCTGGGGCATCCGCGGCATGGCCGAGATGCCCTTCCTGGTCACTGCGCCAGCGGTGGTCGCTGCCATCCACGATGCGACCGGCGTCTGGATCAACGACCTGCCGATCACGCCGGAGCGCCTACTGACCAAGCTCAAACAGCGCTGATGGCTGCGCTCATTCACGCCTTGAGGGCAGCGTTATGCGACGGGCAGGTAAGCCCGGTAACGCTTGCCGAGCAAGCCCTGACGCGGATCGAAGACCATCATGCGCTCAACGCCATCGCGTTCGTAGAACCAGCGCGCGCCCTAGAGGAAGCGCGGACGCTGGCGCGCGAGGCGCGCGCCGGCCAGCTGCGCGGCCCATTGCATGGCCTGCCCATCACGGTCAAAGACTTATTCAACGTGCGCGACATGCCGTTGCGGGCCGGGGCACGCGCGCCCTTGCCGGAGATCACGCCCGACGAAGCTACCGCTGTGGCGCGCTTGCGCCAGGCGGGCGCGCTTATCCTGGCAAAGACCAACCTTCAAGAGATCGCACTGGGGCTGACGGGGGAGAACCCCTGGACAGGCGACGTGAAGAATCCGCACGATCCCGATCGGCAGGCCGGTGGGTCGTCGTCCGGATCGGCTGTTGCCGTGGCGATGGGGATCGGGGTAGGCTCGCTGGGCAGTGACACTGCCGGCTCAATTCGCTTGCCGGCCTCTTTCTGCGGAGTGGTGGGGTTCAAGCCCAGCTACGACGCGATCCCGCTGGACGGCGCGCTCCCGCTGGTTCCAAGCTGTGACCACGCCGGACCGCTCGCGCGAACAGTTGCTGATGTCGCAGCGCTGTTCGCTGTCCTGGCCGGCAGGCCAAACGACGCCTGGGCGAGCGCCGCGCCGCTTCCTCGCCCGCCGCGGCTGGTCGTGCCGGCAGCTTACCTGCTAGGCGCGCTGACCTCAGAAGTTCGCTCGGCGTTTGAGCTGCTCATCGAGCGCTTGCGGTTGGCCGACGCGCTGGTGGACGAGGTCACGCTCGACATCGGCGACCCGCTGGCCGGCTTTGCGCCGCTGCGCGCCGAGTCTGTAATGATTCACCGCAGCGCCCTAGCGGCGCAGCCAGAGGCCTTTAGCCCACCCGTCCGCGAAGCGCTGATGCGCGGATACGACTTCAGCGCAGTGCAGTACCTGCACGCCCGTGAATACCAGCGCGTGCTGCGCGAGGCGCTGCATCGCGCGTTGCAAGGCGCAGATGCGCTGGTGTTGCCGGCAGCGCCCTGCGTCGCGCCGCCGCGTGGCACGACCGAAATCGCGCTGGAAGCTGGCCCGGCGGATCTGCGGACGGCCATCCTGCGTTTGACGCTGCCGGCGGCGCTGGCCAGCCTGCCGGCGCTAGCGCTCCCTTTTGCGCGGATCAACAGTCTGCCGGTTGCGCTCCAGATCATCGCGCCCTTTGGCGCGGATCAACAAGCGCTGGCCGTGGGTGCATGGATCGAGGCCTGGTTGGACGATCGCGGCCCCGTGGAAATCGCTTGACGGTCTTTCTTGCTCCGGTCGGAGAGCCAGCCTTTTGACTGGCGCGCATAGAAGGTGGGCGACGGCGGTGCCGTCGCCCACCCACTTTCTGTCCCTGGTCATGAACGCACCCAGGTGATGCTCCCCGTCTGCGCCTATAATTTGCTTGGTGCTATGGCTTTTACTGTGAACGACTTTCGCGACCTGCTCGAGATCATTCGGACCATGCCCGAATGGAAGGAGGCTTTGCGCCGCGAGCTGCTGGGCGAGGAAATTCTGTCGTTGCCTGCGTTGGTCCGCGACCTGCTCAAAGCAATTGAGGAGATGAACAAGCGCCTGTATCGCGTTGAGCAGGACGTTGAGGTGCTGCAGGCCGATGTTGAGGGGCTGAAGGCCGATGTTGGGGTGCTCAAGGCCGACGTTGGGGTGCTCAAGGCCGATGTTGAGGTGCTCAAGGCCGATGTTGAGGTGCTCAAGGCCGATGTTGGGGTGCTCAAGGCCGATGTTGAGGTGCTCAAGGCCG
>DAOTYZ010000291.1:0-2398 GCA_034434555.1 Candidatus Roseilinea sp. | reverse complement strand
ATGATCATGCTGTTCCTGGCCACCGAATCGGCGAGCCTGTCGTTGTATCTTCTCGCCGGCTTCTATCGCGGCAATAAGCTCAGCGCCGAGGCCGGCATGAAGTACTTCATCTTCGGCGCGGTGACCTCGGCGATCTTGCTCTTCGGCCTGAGCCTGTTTTACGGCCTGAGCGGCGGCAGGACCAGCTATCAGGCGATCGCCCAGGCGCTGCTGAATCCAGAGTTGCGCATCCCGGTCAGCTTCGCTTCGCTGCTGGTGCTGGTCGGCTTCGCCTTCAAGACATCGGCCTTCCCGTTCCACTTCTGGGCGCCGGACGTCTATCAGGGTGCGCCGACGCCGGTCTCCGGGTATATCAGCACGGCCTCAAAAGCTGCCGGCTTTGCCATCCTGCTGCGGTTTCTGTTCTACACTCTGCCGCCGGGTTCGTCGGAGGCATCGCTCACCTGGTCTGCGCTGATGCAGCCGCTGGCCATCCTCACTATGGTCATCGGTGGTCTGCTGGCCCTGGTGCAGACGAACGTCAAGCGCATGTTGGCCTACTCCAGCGTCTCCCAAGCCGGCTACATCCTGGTTGGGGTGACGGCGCTGGCGGCTAACCAGGTTGGGCGCGCCGATGCGCTGGCGGCGGTCATCTTCTACATCGCCACGTATATGCTCACCAACATCGGGGCGTTTGCGGTGACTGGCCTGGTTGCTGAGCGCGTCGGCGGGGATGACATCGAGCATTTCAACGGCCTGGGCCGGCGAGCGCCCTATCTCGCGCTCGGCATGACCGCCGCACTGGTCAGCTTGCTCGGCGCGCCGCCGCTGGTGGGCTTTGTGGCCAAGCTGGTTGTCTTCAGCGCTGCGATTGGCGTGAACCTCGTGCCACTGGTGGTGATTGCGATCATTATGGTGCTGGTGTCGGTGGTGTATTACCTGAACGTGGTGCGGGCGATGTATGTGGAGCGCACCGAGCGCGACGACCAGCCCTTCTACGTGCCGGTGCCCAGCGGCGTGGTCGTTCTGCTGACCGCGACGGGCATTGTCGCGCTGACGGTGATCTCGCCGCCCTTCTGGAACCTGGCCATCGAGGCGGCCCAGTCGTTCTTCCCGGGGTGACATGAGCAAGTCCAACGCGCGCAGCTTCAACGGACGCATTTGCCATCACCTTGGGCAAGTGAAAGGTGACGTGCTCGCTCGACCGTCAGCCGGCGACCCATCAAGGTATGTGCTTGCTTAATATATGATGCGATAGAATCAAAGGGAGGCTCATGCAGCGAAAGTCACCGCTTGAGATCTTCGTCAAGGCGTTTCCCCCCCAGATCATCGGCTTGATGGCCGTTCAGATCGCGTTGGTGAACGGCGCGCTGATGCTGGGCGGGGCGTTTCTTGGCTTGGCGCTCGATCGGCAGATGGGCACATCGCCGCTGTGGACGCTGGTGTTGCCGCTCGCTGGCGCCGTCGTGTCGCTGCTCGTCACCTATCGTCTCGCTATGTTGGCCGTCAAGCGCTCGCGGCGAGCGTATTTACAGTGGGCCGAAACACAAAGGCATGCAGAGGAAGCTGCATCCGGCGCGCTCAGAGACGTGGCTTGAAGCTATCCGATGATTACGTAGAGCTATGAAGGGGTTAAAGTTTCTCATCATCCTTGGCTTGTCCATCGCTGCCGGCATCTTGCTGAGCAGCTTCACGCTGACGATCAATGGCGTGAACGTGCCGTTTAAGACGTTCATCCCGAACATCGTCGTGCCCTCAGAGCCGCTGGGGCCGGATTGGTTCCACAACACGCTGCTCACCACGCTGATCGTGGACGTAGTGATCATCGTGCTGGCGATCCTGGGGGCGCGCGGCCTGCGCAACACGCTCACCGGCACAAACTGGTTTGCCCGCGCCTGGGAGACCTTCATAGAGTATCTCTACAACAACTACCTAGTGCCGACCCTTGGCTCGCGGGCAAAGGTCGTGGCGCCGATCGCCATCTCGGCGTTTACCTTCATCATGATCGCGGGCTTTTTCGAGCTCTTGCCCGGCCATGAGTCGGTCGGCAAGATGGAGGCTGCGCCGGCCAACCTGCGCGGCTTCTGCGCAGTGAACGCCGGCGGTGTCTGGCTGATCACTGGCCAAGAGGTGGACAAGGCGAAGGGCTTTGAGAAGTCGTGCGGATATAGCCTGGAGCAGGCCGAGGGCAAGGTGGCCAACCGCGGCGGGGAGTTGGCCGCGCTGGCCAGCGACGTGACAGCCGCGCCTGCGCTCGCCGGCGGCACTGATCCGAACAAAGGTGCAGCGCTGATCCCGTTCCTGCGTCGGCCAACCTCGTCGCTCAGCACCACCCTGGCGCTGGCCGTGATCGCCTTCCTGTTCATCGAGATTCAAGGCATCCGCGCCAACGGCATCCACTACTTCAGCCGCTTCATCC
>DAOTYZ010000290.1:0-4940 GCA_034434555.1 Candidatus Roseilinea sp. | reverse complement strand
GTCGCGCTGGCGCACGGCGCGGATGTGCTCCAGCGGCGGCAATTCGCAGACCAGCTTGCCTTCGCGCAACACCTCGACCAACAAAGGCTCCCAGGCGGAGATCTCGTCTCGCGGCAAGACGCGGAACTTGGTGTGGTCGGTGGGATGGCGGAGCGTCACGCTGGGGTGCTGGCGCGGGTCCTCGTCGGCCAAACACAAGAGGTCAGCAGTGGCCAGGCCGCGCTTGTCGTACAGTCGCCAGACCATCTTGTGCCCAGGGTTGAGCGTCTTGGCGGGCGTCTCGGAGATCTTGATCGCCGGTATCCAGCGATCATCGCGCTTGAGGGACACCAGCTTATATACGCCGTCCAACGCCGGCGCGCCCTGCGAGGTGATCAGGCTGGTGCCCACGCCATACACCAGCCGGCCGATGACGTTCTCCGCATCCACGCCGTAACGCGCGGCCTCGGCGCGAATCTGCGACGTGATCTGCCAGATCACCAACTCATCAAGCTGGTTGGAGAGGACGATCACCGTATCGGGGAAGCCGGCTGCGTCGAGCATCCTGGCCGCCTGGATGCTCAGGTAGGCCAGGTCGCCGGAGTCCAGGCGCACGCCGACGGGTTTGTGCCCTTTGCGGCGCAGGGCCTCGAACACCCGGATCGCGTTCGGCAGGCCGCTCTCCAGCGTGTTGATGGTGTCCACCAACAGGAGGCAATCGTCCGGATAGACCTCGGCATAGGCCTGGAAGGCGTCCAGCTCGCTGCCGCCGAGGGCGATGAACGATTGAACCATGCTGTGGGCGTGCGTGCCCTTTGGTGGCAGGCCGAGCGCGTGCGACATGCCGGCGTTCGAGGAGAAATCCGCCCCGCCGATCAAGGCCGCGCGCGTCCCGACGTTCGCCCCTTTATCCTGTGCGCGGCGCAGGCCGAACTCCAGCACCATCCGCCCCTCGCTGCTCTCGCGGATGCGCGCCGCTTTGGTCGCCACCAAAATCTGATAGTTCAACTGATTCAACAGGGCGCTTTCCAGGAGCTGCGCGTTCGCCAGCGGCCCCTCGATCACCGTGATCGGCTCATGGGGATGCACGACGTGGCCCTCCGGCACGGCGCGCATGGAGAGCGCGTCAAACCCGCCACACTGCTTCAGCCAGCGCAGGAAGTCCTCGCCGAAGAGCGGCCGGCCGGTGCGGGTGCGCTGCGCGCGCAGGTAGGCGATGTCTTCATCGCGAAAGCCAACGCGCTGCATCCATTCGATGAGCGTGCCCAGCCCGGCGTTGACGCAATAGCCGGCCTGGTGCTGGCCGTAATCGGGGTAGCTGCGGAAGAAGTGCTCGAATTGAGCGGGCCGTTCGTGAATGCCGGCGCGGAAGTAGAGCTGCGCCATCGTGAGCTGATATTGGTCGGTGAACAGAATGCCTTCGGCAATGAGGTGCATAGCCCTATGATAGCCAGACGTGGAATGATGGGGGCGTTCACCGGTCGGGGCGGTTCGCAAACCGCCCCGACCGCTGGCCTATCCCAGCACCTTCGCACCCTCGACGAACGTCCAGGCTGCGCATCCTGTGCGAACGGAGGATGGACGCGCGCGCCGTCTTCGGCTATCCTACGCCCCGATCAAGCGCGTCAGGAGATATTGAGAGATGTCAGACAATCCATTATTCGCACTTTCCCAAGCGATGGCCGACGCCGTGGAGATGATCGGCAGATCGCTGGTCATGGTCAACAGCCGGCCTCGCCAGCCGGCGACCGGCATCGCTTACGAAGCAGATCTGGTGCTCACCGCGGATCACGTGTTGGAACGCGAGGACAAGCTAACGGTTCAAACATACGATGGGCGCGTGCTAAACGCGCAGATCGTCGGGCGCGATGCCTCGACCGATCTCGCCGTGCTGCGCGTCAGCGGCCTATCCGTGCCCGTGGTTGGGCCGGCGGCCCAGGCGCGCGTCGGCCAGCTCGCCCTCGCCGTGGCTCGCCCGTCGCCCGAGGGCGTGATGGCCAGCCTGGGGGTGATCAGCAAAGTCGGCGGGCCGCTGCGCGCGGGGCGCGGCGCCTCGCTGGAGCGCTACATCCAGACCGACGCCGTCCCCTATCCCGGCTTCAGCGGCGGCGCGCTGACGGACGCCAGCGGCGCGCCGTTTGGGCTATTCACCACCGGCTTCGGGCGCGGCTTGGCGATTGCCATCCCGATGGCGCTCGCGCTACAGGTGGCGCAAACGCTCACCCGCCAGGGCTACGTCAAGCGCGGCTACCTGGGCATCATCAGCCAGCAGGTCAAGCTGCCGCCGGCACAGCGCAGCGGCGGACAGGAAAGCGGCCTGCTCGTTGTGCGCGTCGAGGAGAATAGCCCAGCCGAGCGCGGCGGCGTGCTGATCGGCGACATCCTGCTCGCCGTGGAGGAGCAGCCGATCCGCGATGCGGACGACCTGATCGCTGCCCTGAGCGGCGACCGCGTGGGCAGACCGGTGACGGTGCGCATCATCCGCGGTGGGGTTCTCCAGACCTTGACCGTGGTCGTGGGTCAAAAGGCCTAGGATGCCATGGTGCTCGCGTCAGCGATAGATACTACGCAAGCCTTGGCCGGCGCGGTTGAGCGCGCCAAGGCGAGCGTCGTCCAAGTGCGGGTGGGGAGAGGCGGCGTTGGCACCGGCATCATCTGGCCAGCCAGCCGCGCCGCCGGCCAAAGCAGCCTGATCCTGACCAACGCGCACGTGGTCATGTTTGCGGGTGACGTGGACATCGTCACCGCCGACGGGCGCGTCTTCGGCGCAGCGCTGCTGGCCAACGACGGCATGCTTGACCTGGCTCTGCTCGGCGTGAACGCCGCGCTGCCGGCCGCCGAGGTGGGCGATTCACAGCGGCTGCGCGTCGGGGAGCTGGCCTTCGCCATCGGCAACCCGTGGGGACAGGCGAACGTGGTCACCGCCGGCGTGATCAGCGGCCTGGGCCGGCTGCCGCAGAGCATGCGCAACCTGCCCTATATCCGCACCGACGTGCGGTTAGCGCCCGGCAACAGCGGCGGGCCATTGCTCAACGCCGGCGGCCAAGTGATCGGCATCAACGCGATGATCCTGGGCGGAGACCTTGGGATCGCCATCCCCAGCCACATCGCCGACGCATGGCTGGCCGAGCGCCTGGGCCGCGCGCCGGTGCGCTGAGATGCTCCGCGTCTGCGTCCTCGCGCCCACCCCCACGCTGCGCGCCGGCCTGAGCGCGCTGCTGGCGCAGGCCGATCCCGCGTTGGAACTGCTGGAGGACGCAGAGGGCGGGCGGGACGACGCAGACGTGCTGGTGATCGCCGAACCAGAGGACGTGGCCGCGCTGATCGGCGAGGGCGGACAGGGCGTGGTCGTGCTCAGCGACGACGAAGCGATCGCGGAGACGCTGCGCAGCCTGCCTTTGCGCGGTTGGGCCGTCTTGCCAACCTATGCCACGGCGCCGGAGCTGCGGGCGGCAGTCCTGGCAGCAGCCCATGGCATGGTCGCGCTGCCTTCGGCCATGGCCGCTCTCCTCATCGCCGCGCCCTCAACGTCGCGGCCCATCGAAGCGCCGCGCAAGCCCTTGACCCCGCGCGAGCTGGAGGTCTTGGAGCTGGTCAGCCAGGGACTCCCCAGCAAGTTGATCGCCCACGCGCTGGGCGTGAGCGAATCCACGGTGAAATACCACCTCTCTTCGATCTATGCCAAGCTTGGCGTCGCCAGCCGCACCGAGGCGGTCAGCCGCGCCGCGCGGTTGGGGTTGATCACGCTATGACGCCGGCGCGCACGTGCGCCTGGAGCTGGGGAAAGAAAAGGTGAAAGTCGCTGCGCAGCTCGGCGTAGTGGGCGCATAGCTCAGAGGCTGCCGCGCCGAGCAGGTTGGGCCGGCTGAGCCGGCGCGACATGCGCGCCAGGGTGAGCGCGATGCCCTCGGGCGTGGCGTATGCGCCCAGCCAATCCTCCGCCACCATGCGCCGAAGGCCGGCTTGCACCGGCTCAGGCAGGTGCTGCCAGTGCGCTGCGAACTGCCGATAGACATCGCGCGTCCAGCGCTCGAACGGCACGGCACAATAACGCAACCAGTCCACCGCCAGGAAGTGGTCGTAAAACACGTCCACCAGCACCGCTGCGTAGCGCTTGAAGGGTGGCTCGATGCGAGCGCGGCTGCGCGCGACGACCGGATGCGCGTCGGTGTAAAGGTCTATCTGGCGGTGGCTGGCGAACCCGCGCTGGATGCCGGCGCTGAACTGGGCGCGCGCAGCGCCCTTCACCCAATCCGCGATGAGGTTGCCGACGCGATGCTCAACATCTTCGTCCGCGAGGAGAAGGTGCGCCAGCCAGTTCACCCGACGAACGATAGAACGACGGCGAGCACGGTCACCAGCACGCCGATCAAAGCGGCGCGCTGCTGAATGCTGGCGGCGCGCGCGCGCAGCGCCTGCTTCTCGGCCTCGTCCGTGATCGGCTCTGGGCCGCGGTCGAGGTTGCGCACTCCTAGGCGCGCAAAGGCGATGCAGGTGCGCTCGCGCCACTGAATCAGGCCCACCGCGCCGGCCATGAAGATCGGCATCAATACCAGATAACCCCACCAGGGCGCAGCAGACGCGCGCAGCATCACAAAGGCAGCGATGCCGACGACGATGCCCATCAGGCCCACCATCAACCGCTTCTGGCGCTCGCGCGGACCCAGGTTAAAGCAGACCATGCTCGTATCCATATCTTCTCTTTACTCCTCAGCAGACCGTATCTACTAAAGTCTAGAGGTGGCATCTGAGAGGCGGTTAAGCATCAAGCGATGGTGGGGGGTTAACCATCGCTACTGGCAGAGGACGCGGCGGCCGCGGGACTTTCGCCGCAGGGCTACATCAACAGCCAGCCGGCGGGGCGGGCGCTGACCCTTCCCAGATGGCGCTACAACCGCGCCACTCGTTTCAGTGACCTCGAACGGTCGTTAGGTATCGCAACTGGTTAGTTGCGAATAGTT
>DAOTYZ010000289.1:0-6112 GCA_034434555.1 Candidatus Roseilinea sp. | reverse complement strand
TGGCCAACGTCGAGGCCATCGTCAGCGTGCCTGGCTTAAGTGGCGTGTATGTCGGCCCAGCCGACCTGAGCTTGAGCATGGGCAGCCCGGAGCGCAGCGACCCGACCGCACCGGCGGTGGTTGCCGCGCTGGATGCGATCCTGGCCGCTTGTCGAAAGCACAACGTGATCGCCGGCATACACTGCGCCTCGGCTGCCTATGCGCGCAGCATGATCGCCAAGGGCTTTCAGTTCGTCACCGTCGCTTCGGACAGCGCCCTGCTGGCCGGCGCTGCGGCCTCGGTCGTGCGCGCCCTTCGCGGGGGCGCTCAGGCCGAGCAGTCAACCGGCATCTACTGAGGTATGTTCACGCTCTGGTTTGACGCACCACCGCCGCCCTCGTGCTTGCCTTTGCTCGAAGGTGTGAAGGTACTTGGGCCATCTCCCGACCTGGAGGGGATCGCGGAAGCTGAGGCGTTCATCTGTCCAGGCAACGTGCGTTACGACGGCGCGCGCATGGACCTCGCGCCCAAGCTGCGCGTGATCGCCCGGCTCGGGGTTGGCTACGAGAACATAGACGTCGCCGCAGCCAGCGCACGCCGCATCCCCGTGGTCTATGCGCCCGATGCGCCGACGATCAGCACTGCCGAGCACACGTGGGCGCTGATCTTGGCGGTGGCAAAGAAGGTGGTCATCGCAGACCGAACGCTGCGAGGGGCTGGTTGGCGTGATTGGTTTCGGCTCGAGGGTCCGGGGATGGAGTTGACCGGGCGCACGCTGGGCCTGGTGGGCCTGGGTCGGATCGGCAGCCGCGTCGCGCAATTTGCGCGCGCGTTCGAGATGCGCGTGCTGGCCTTTGACCCTTACGTGAGCGAGGCACACGCACGCGCGCTGGGCGTCGTGCTCGCCTCGTCCCTCGAGGCGTTGTTGTGCGAGGCCGACATCGTCTCGCTGCACGCGCCGGCCACCGACGAGACGCGCCGCATGATGGACGCGCGCCGCTTCGCTCAAATGAAGCAGGGTGCTATCTTCATCAACGTCTCGCGCGGGGCGCTGGTGGACGAAACAGCGCTCGCGGAGGCCCTGCGCCGGGGGCATTTGGCCGGCGCGGGGCTGGATGTCTTCGCCGATGAGCCGATCTCGCCCTCCCACCCGCTGCTGGCCTTCGATACCGTAGTCGCCTCGCCCCACATCGCCAGCTACACGGCGGCTGGCCATCACCGCATCTGGGAGACGACCCTGCGCCAAGCCCTGCAGGTGTTGCGGGGCGAGCGCCCACCGCACCTCCTCAATCCAGAGGTCTGGGAGACACGACGACGATAGCGATCAGTCCACCGCTTGACGGTTGGCCTGCTTCATCGCGCTGGCCAGCCAGTCGTATGCCTCAATCCAGGCCTGTTTCACCTCCGGCGTGAACTCCCCATCGAGCACCTGTTCCAGCGCCCAGATCAACGCCGCGCCGAAGGTGTTGTAATCAGCCGGCGAGACGCCATAGCGATAGTGTCGCTCGCCCAGCGAGCGCACGGCCTCCGCGATGGCCTCTGGCCGATCCAGGCCGCGCACAGCCAACCCGATCACCGTCATGAGCATGAGGGCCTGCTTCTTCATGTCGCCCTTGAACAGGGCGCGCAGGCCAGGGTCGATCTCAAACAGCCGGGTGTAGAAGAGGTCGCCGACTTGTTGAGCGATGGGATCAATTTTGTCGAACGTCTTTTGCACGAGAGCTATCTGCTGTGCGTTCATAGGTGTATGTCTAGCGTATGCATGGGGCATTACGCCGGCCTCCGGCAGACGACCAGTTGTTCGGCTGGCCGAGCGGCCAGCATTGGGCGCGCTCACCAATAAGGACGACCGCTCGCGGGCTGCTCACCGCCAAAGTCTTTCTATGGTGGGCCAACGACGCTGCGCCGTCGCCCAACCTTATGTTCCCCTTAGCCATCAGCGCACCCCGGCGCTTGTTCAGTGCAGCACTTCGGACAGCCAGTGATCGACGTCCTCGAGTGCCGCTTCGTCAATCTGGTGGGCGATCGGGTATTCGTGGTATGTCACCGCCGCGCCGAGCGCGGTGAACAGGTCACGCGCAGCGCGCCCTTGGCTCACCGGCACGACCTGGTCCAGCGCGCCATGCGCGATCAACACGCGCTTGCTGTTTAGCTTGACGCCGGGCGGCACAACTGCATCGGGCACGAAGCCACTCATCAACGCTGCGCCGGCGATCAGCGCTGGCCGGTGCATGAGCACAGCAGCGCTCATGGTGGCGCCTTGGCTGAAGCCAAAGATCAGCGTGCGCTCCGGCGCGCCGCCATAAGCATCTATCGCTTCGGCCACGAACTGCGCCGCCGGCTCGACAGCGCTCAGGATGTCATCAGGCCGAACAAAAATGCCATGCTCGTCCCAGATGAGCGAGAACCAGGCGAACCCCCCGATGCTCAGCGCCAGCGGCGCGCGGGCGCTCACGATGTTAAAGCGCGGATCGAGATACGACGACAGTCCCATCAGATCATCCTCGTTACTGCCATAACCGTGAAAGAGGATGAGCAGGGGCGTTGGGCCGACAGCCGTTGGCTGACGCGCAGGGCGAACGCGATGAATCAGCGAGAGTTGCGGGAAATCGTTGGCCATCTTTACCGGACGCCAATGTTACCGGTTGTCCCCATCTGGGGCGCATTCAGGGAGTGCGCCACTTGAAGGGGATACGAGCAACATGAGCCTCGGCAGTTTAGGTGGGCGATGGCACCGCCGTCGCCCACCCGGAGTGAGCTGTCAATGCTCCCCCTCGGCGAATGGTGATAGAGTAACGCGCAATGAGCGTGATCACCCCTGCGAGCGAACGCGAAGCAAGTTGGCCAGACGCCGGCGGCAAATTCGGCCCTTACGGCGGGCGCTTCGTGCCGGAGACGTTGATGCCAGTGTTGGATGAGGTGATAGAAGCCTACGAAGAGCTACGCGCCGATCCAAGCTTTCGCGCTGAGTATGAGCATTTGCTCAAAACCTACGTTGGCCGGCCTTCGCCGCTCAGCCACGCCCAACGGCTGAGCGCGCATTTGGGCGGCGCGCAGATTTACCTGAAGCGCGAAGACCTGTTGCACACCGGTGCACACAAGATCAACAACGCGCTGGGGCAGGCCCTGTTGGCTCGGCGGATGGGCAAACGTCGAGTGATCGCCGAGACCGGCGCCGGCCAGCACGGCGTGGCCACGGCCACGGCCTGCGCGCTGCTTGGCCTGGAGTGCGTGATTTACATGGGCGCGGTGGACATGGCCCGCCAGTCGCCAAACGTCTTCCGCATGCGGCTGCTGGGCGCCGAAGTGCGCAGCGTGGAGAGCGGCAGCCGGACGTTGAAGGATGCCGTGAACGAGGCGATCCGCGATTGGGTCTCGCATCCACACGACACGTATTACATCATCGGCAGCGCGCTAGGGCCGCACCCCTATCCGCTGATGTGCCGCGACTTTCAAAGCGTGATCGGCAGAGAGGCGCGTCAGCAGATCCTCGAACAAGCCGGCCGCTTGCCTGATGAGGTGATCGCCTGCGTCGGCGGCGGCAGCAATGCGATTGGCATCTTCTATGGCTTCCTCAACGACGATGTAAAGCTGGTCGGCGTAGAAGCCGGCGGGCACGGGATAGAAAGCGGAGCGCATGCCGCGCGCTTCGCCGCGGCGTTACACGGCGACATCGCGGGGCGCGTCGGCGTCTTCCAGGGGATGAAGACGCTGGTCCTCCAAAACGCCGACGGACAAATTGCCGAGACGCACTCCATATCTGCCGGCCTAGACTATGCCGGCGTCGGCCCAGAGCACGTCTGGTTGCGCGATCAGGGGCGCACGGAGTACACCTACGCCACCGATGCGGAGGCGCTGGCAGCGTTTCACGCGCTCTGCCGCTTCGAGGGCATCATCCCCGCCCTGGAGTCCGCGCACGCGCTCGCCGAGGCGATCAAGCGCGCGCCGCGCTACCCACGCGAGGCGATCCTGTTGGTGAACCTGAGCGGGCGAGGGGATAAAGACTTGAATACGGTGATGTCGCAGATGGGCGCGGCGGAATAGCTATTTGCCGCAGAAGTGCAGCTCACCCCAGTCTTGCACCCGCCCATCGTGCAAGGTGGCGAATAGCCCGATCTTGTAACCGCCCGGCGGCCAGTGCCGGCGGTTGATCCGAAAGTCATCCATCTTGAAGGGCACCGGCTGGCGCAGCCCGCGCGTCCCCATGCCGCATTCGTCGCCGCTGGGGTCAATCCGTAACTCCAACGATTTGATCCCGTAGATGTGCCAGCGGATCACCAGCTCATCGGGGTCTGGGCTGGCATTGGGCACGAATTCAAAGGGCACAGGCGTGCAAAAGGTGTAGTCGGGCGCGTTATTGAGGCGGGCCGCCCAGTATGGATTTGACGGGTCGCAGGGCGGCTCGCTCGGCGTGGGGGTCGGCTGCGGCGCCGGCGGCTCTGTGGCCGTCGGCGCGAGGGCGACCAGTGCGACGGTCGTCCGCGCAGCCGTCGGCAGAGCGGGCGGCGGGACGATGCGCGCCAGGCCGGCCGACTCATTGGGCTGCACATACCGTCCGGCCACCCAAGCGACCTTGTTCTCCACGCGGACCTGCCACCATTGACCATCGTCGCTTTTGCCGGTCACTTCAGCAGCTTGGCCCTGAGTCAGCCTCCCCAGCAGGGCATAACTGGTGCCTGGGCCGGCGCGCAGGTTGACGAAGGCGTTGGTCACCACCACCCCCGGCGTCGGGGTGGGCGCGGGCGTAGGTGTGGCAACCGCTGTCTCGGTGGGAAGGACGACCGCTGTGGCAGTCGGCGCGATGCTCGGCTCAGGCGTGGGCGAGGACAAAGCAGCCGGCGCAGGGTCGGTCGCCGCAACTGGTGGTTGGACGTTGATGACGACCGCATCCGAGCGCGCGACGATCCGGTCTTCTGCATCGCGCGCCTCTGCATACAGCACGTAGCGCCCGGCAGCCGGCGGCGTCCAGGATGTGCTGGCCTGGGCCTTGGCTGGCATAGGCAGCACAGCCAGCCGCTCACCGTTGACCCATACGAGGGCGTTGACGAATTGTGCCCCGTCGTATTCCAGCCGGATGACGCTCTCCTGGTTCGCAGTGAGCGCCGCTGCGTGGGCAGGCTCGACGATGCGCAGCGCAGGCGGCTGCGTTTCGGGCGCTGCGCCGCAACCTGTGGCCAAGATGGCCAGCGCGATAAAGCCGTGCGCCCAGCGAGGGACTCTCACGGAGCAGATTTTAGCTGTTCCTAAGGTGGGCGAAGGAATGAGGCGCATTCATAATGCTCTGTCACCCTTGGCGAAGCGAAGGGTCTAAACTCGCGCTAGCGTTGCGGGGTTGCTGAGGCCGGCGCGGCTTTGGTGAATGCGGCCGCTTAGATACTTCGCTATGCTCAGCATCACAAGGGTAAGCGGGGTGTCTAGTCCGCTGATTGGTGAACGCACCTGCGCATTCACTGCATGGTCAGAAGTTGACAAATTTACGGTCAGCAGATAGATTGTCTAGCCTAATTAGCAAGGTATCTTCCCTTAACCACAAGGCCAAAAGAGGAGGAGTGCGTTGAGAAACCTGATACGCATCACATCGTTTGTAGATGCGCTGACCGACCGCATCAGCGGCTTGATCAGCTTCATCGTTGTGCTTACTGTTATCGCCGGCTTCTTAAACGCAGCCTTGCGCTACCTAGGGCAATTGCTTCAACAGACGCTGATCTCCAACCAGCTCATCCAGTCGCAATGGTACTTGTTCTCGCTGCTCTTCCTGATCGGCTTTCCCTATTTGCTAAAGCATAACGTCAACGTGCGGGTGGACTTCTTCTATTCTCGCTGGGGGCCGCGACAACGCGCGCTGGTGGATTTTCTGGGCACGCTTTTCTTCTTGCTGCCCTTCAGCGCGCTGGCGATTTACGTCAGCATCAACCCGGTGCTCATCTCGTGGGGACGCCTGCCCGATGGGAGCTGGGGGCCATGGGAGGTATCGGGTGACCCTGGTGGGTTACCGCTCGCGCCGCTTAAGACTTTGATCATCGTGGGCTTCTTCGGCCTGTTCGTCCAGGGCCTGGCCCAGCTCGTCAAGTATGGCGCGGTGTTGGCCGGCGTCCACGAGCTGGAGTCCGCTGTGATGGTTGTGGAAGACGA
>DAOTYZ010000288.1:0-13427 GCA_034434555.1 Candidatus Roseilinea sp. | reverse complement strand
CTCTATAAACTGGTTGCGTTCACAGTGAGAGGTAATCCCTCTTCTTACCACTACATGTAGGGAAAGACAAGGTATGCGACGATCGGTATATGGTGATGAAGCTGGGCGGGCTGTCGTGCGCAGTGAGCTACGCGCTGGAGGACGAAGCGTATCGCGGGCTGCCGCGCCTGATGAAGGAGAGGCTAGGGCCGGAAGTAGTGGGCTGGCTGACGCGGCGAGAGGTGAAGAGAGAAGAAATCAACATCTTCGATGAGGCCGGGCGCAGGGATGAGGTAGCATCAGTGGTTGAGGAAGCAGTGCTACGGTTGAACCGCAGGTAAGTGAGCAGGCGCGGGTATCTGCGCAGTTGCGGCGGAAGGTGGAGGCGGTGGGGCGGGCGTACCCTGGGCGTGAGATTATTATTGAGGAAACGAAGGCGCAGAGCGAGGGTTCTATAGCTATGAACGGTGAACGACGCAGCCGAGAAACGGCGATACAAGACCTGGTTAAAACCATCCCAAATACGCATAGCCTGCGCACCTATACGGTGACCTTTACCTATCCAGCTTTTCGCTGTCGCTACGAGATGGAGCCAGAGAAGATCAACTTTGCCACTCTGACGATTAATTACGCGCCGAACAAACTGCTTTTTGACTTCCCGAGCCTGATGACCTATCTGCGCAATTTCGAAGACACACCAATCTCTCTCGAATCGGCCGCAAATCGCATCCTTGATGAGCTGTTTGAGCACCTACAGCCAATCTGGATGCGGGTAGAGGTGCGCACCGAGCGGGAACACGGTGTTGTGATCGAGATCGTCGCCGAACAGGGCGAGCGTCCCTTCTTACTCCAGCGGCACCCAGGCTATCGCTAATTGTTCAACGAAGATATCGCTCTTTTTTGGCGTGATGGGCAGCTCCGTTATGTCGTTTGGCGCACGTGCCCACTTCTCGTTCAACTGACCGAGCGCAGTTTTGTATTCCTCAGCCAGCGCTTCTAGGTCGGCGTTGAGTTTTGCGATGGCTGCCTCCGATTCGCGCACGTCTTGGGCTGCGGTCTCCACTTCGCGCCGGCGGCGCGCGCCAAAGGCGATGGCGTAGCTTGGCCGACGGCCTACCAGCAAGTTGAACAGCGTCTCTACACCGCTTAGCAGCTCTTCGCGTTTGCGGCTGCTTAGCTCGGCTCGGTCAGCTTCTAACTCGCGATATTCGCGGGCAATTTTGTCCTGTAGCGCCTTCATGCGGCGGTCGAATTGGTCGTGAAGCTTGGTTGCCTCGGCGTCGCGTCGCTGGCGCGCGGCAGCCTCGCATCGTTGACGAAAAGCCAGCCGGCTCTCGCCGATCTGGCCATATAGCTTCAGCGTGCGGTTGAACCAGATGGTCTTGACCTCGTAATGATAGACATAGTCAACGAAGGCGCGTTCCACCTGCTTAAGCCAGCGCGCGTTGATGCCAGAGGGCAGAGGATCAAAGCGGGCATGATCTACCGATGTGGCTTCTACATCTGCCGGGGAGAAGTTGCTGAGGCGGTGCGCCTTGGAGAAATCGGGGATTGACGCCGCTGATTGATTCAGGGCAAGCAGATAGGCGTGGCGCTCTTGATGGAAATTGCCGCTGGCTCGGTCGGCGATGCGTAGTGAACATACGGCGAGCAAGTGAGGAACGTAGTACTTAGTGGCCGATGAGGCGCGATGTGCTGCTGCTGATGCGCTGCGTGCCCCCAGTTGAGACAACGAGATGCGCAGAAACAGCTCTGGCACCCCTGGCGGCAATTCAGGCCGGTTGATCAATAGATGCGCAGGGCGATTTGCCGGCTTAGGCGCGCCTTCGGCTTCATCTGGTTCGAGCATCGCCACTTGCTCGCGCGTAAGCGGGCCGCGCAGAAAGCTCATCGCCCAACGCGAATGAAAGAAACGGGGATCGCCATGAGCGCTCTGAAGCAGGAACACGCGCGGCGGGAGTGTGCTGAGCGGGGCTTCAAACTGCGCGCGGGCGAAACCCACGCCGGCCCCCTCCAATCCTTCCAGGGCGCGCTCGCGGTCGCGGTTGGTGCGCAGCCGACCGATAAACCATGTGCCAATGTTGGATAGGCTTTTGTAGTCTAGGTCGGCTGGGTTTTGGGTGGCCAGAAAGACGCCCAAGCCGGCGGCGCGGCCTTGTTTGATCAGCGTCATGAGCGGAGGTTTCGTTGGCGGATTGCGTGGGAAGGGAGGCGCGTAGCCGGACACTTCGTCAAAATAAACCAGGCAGCGCAGCACGGATGTGCCGCTTTGTGCCCGCATCCACAGCACGAGCTGCGAAAGCAGCAGGGTGACGAAGAACTGGCGTTCTGCCTCGCTGAGGTGGGCCAGGTAAAAGATCGCAGCGCGCGTGCGCAGCAGACCAGATTGGAACTGCGGTTTGATCAACGCTTCGATGTTCAGTGGCGCGCCTTCTGTCCAGGCCGCGAAGGACGGCGAGGCGACCAGGTTGTTGAGCGCCATGGCCAGCGCGAAGCGTTCGCTGCGTGGGTAAAACACGTCCATGTCGAATGCGCCGACGCGCTGCACGGGCGGGTTCTGAATCGCTCGGATGAGCGAAGGGATAGTCAGCTCCTGGCCGGCGCGCCAGGCAGCCTCGAAGATGGTGGCCAGCAGGATGTGCTCGCGGCTCGTCAGCGGGTCCGCAGTGATGCCGACCATGCTGAGCAGTGCCTGCACGACCTGGGCGATGCGCTCGCGCAGCACTTCGGCGCTCTTCTCCCAGGTTGCGCTTGTCTCAGCCGGCGGCGCCAAGCTATGCAATACATTCACAGGGATGCCGGCATCACTGCCAGGCGTATAGATATCAATGCACGTGCGCTCGGCCAAGCGCGCCACACGTTCCGTGCCAATGCCCCACTCTTGGAGGTTGACGCGCCACTTTTGTGCTGTCTCGCTGGCGAGTTGCTCCAGGCTCAGTCCTTGGCGGGCTGCTTCATCGGCATCCAACCAGGGCCGAAAGTCGTCTGGCTCTAGACGGGGGAAGGTCAAAGCGAGGTTGGTGATGTCCCCTTTGGGATCAACGATGATGCAGGGGATGCCCTGCAAAAGCGCTTCTTCGAGCACTGCGATGCCCAGCCCGGTCTTCCCGGTGCCAGTCATGCCCAGGCATACAGCATGAGTGGTGAGCGCGCGCGTGCTCAGGAGCACAGGCGTGCCAGTGACGCTGCGCGTGTGAAGGTCATACTCCCGTCCCAGGTAGAGCTTGCCCGGATGATCGGTCATAGGTGCCGGCGACTATACATCTTGATCGGCTGTGAAAGCTTTAGCGAGCGCCCAGCGTGACAGACCGGCATGGCGAGCGAGCGGCCCGCGCCCCTATTGGTGAAACGCACGCGCTTTGCATCAAATGGCGCGGCGCTGACGCGTTAGAGAGTGGGCGAAGTCATTGCCCTCGCTCGCCCAAAGTTCTGTTCCTTGGGCTGTAAGCATAGCCTCGCACAACTTAGGTCGGCTACAATTTAACAAATGTCGCTGTTTGCCGAGCTGCTTCGCCGTTTGGCGGAAGAGACAGCCGGTTTGTTCCTGGTCGTGCTCGTTGCCTCGGCGGGTTTTGTCGTGCTGGTGCGCAATTGGCGCCTGGTCTTGCCGGTAATGGTGCTTCAGTATGTTGCGGTGGGCATCTTGCTGGTGCGCCTCTTCGACCCAATTGCTGCGTTGTTCAAACCTCTGGCGGGTTCAATCGTGCTGATTGTGCTTAGTTTGGCTGCCCAGCGCGCTGACGACGTGCGTGCCGAGCGTGGCGAGTCAGTGGCCCGTGAGCGTTTGGCGCGCCCAAACTGGCAACGTTTGCCGGCGCAACTGCTCTTGCGCGCGGTGACGATGGCGCTGGTGCTCACCGCTGCCTTTGGAGCCGCAGTGCGCTTTCCGCTGCCCGGCGGCGCGCGCGAGCTGAACCTGGGCGCTTACATGCTGATCGGTTGTGGCCTGCTGCTCATGGCCAGCGCATATGAATCGCTCAATGTCGGCCTGGGCATTCTGATGTTTGTGTCTGGGTTTGAACTGGCGTATGTCCCGCTGGAGCCGAGCGTTGGGGTAAGCGCGCTGCTGGCCTTGACGACGCTGCTGATTGGTCTGGCGATTGCGTATCTCATCCTGGCCGACGCAGATGCAGACCTATCGCCCAACCTCCGTTCAGGCAGCGCGCCATGATCCCGGCTGCTCCCCTCGTCGTGCTCATCCCTTTGGCGAGCGGCGTTGCGCTGTTCGCGCTGCAGCGCTGGCTCAGGGCTGAGGCGGTCTTCGCCGCGTTGGTCTGTTTGTTTGTCGGCCTGGCAATTATTCTTCTGCCGGCCAGCCCCCTGCCCATCGTGCCTGGCGCTGATGTCGTGATTTCGCTGGACGCGCCGCTTGATGTGTTGGGGCGAACCCTGCGCGTGCAGTCCGAAGATCGCGTGCTCCTGGGGCTGCTGTTCATCGCGTCTGCGCTGCTCTTCCTCCTCTCTTGGCGTGCGCCTCAGGGCCGACCGTTCGTGCCGCTGGGGCTAATGGTGCTCGCCGCGCTCGTCACGGCGCTGTTGGTTCGTCCCTTTCTCTACGCTGCCTTGGCGTTTGAAGTGGCGGCAGCGTTTGCGGTGTTGATGATCCAAGCGGAGCGGGGTGGGGAGCGCTCGACCCTGGGGGCTTTGCGTTACTTGAGTGCGGCGACGCTGGCTATGCCTCTGCTTCTGCTCGCTGGGTGGGTGATTGACAGCGCAAGCGCGCCCAGCCCTATAGACGCAGCGTCTGCGGAATCTACATACGGCTCGGCTGTTGTTTTGCTTCTCGCCAGCTTCGGCTTGTTGCTGGGTGCTATTCCGATTTTTACCTGGATACACCCAGTGTTCCGTGATGCGCCGCCGCTGGTGGCTGCCTTTCTGGCTGCGGTGGGCTTGGGAGCTGCCGGCTTCCTATTGATGAAATTGATACAGGCTTATCCGTGGCTGCGCCTCGTTCCGTTATTCAGCCAGTCTCTCATCGCCGGCGGTCTGATCATGGTTGCGTTTGGCGGGGTATTGGCCTGGGCACAGCGGAGTTTCTCGCGCTTGATGGCCTGTGCTGTCTTCGTCGAGGTTGGCTGTCTGCTGCTCAACCTGGGGAGCATCTCACGAGCCGGCGCTGAGGCAGTCGCGTTTTCGCTGCCTGCGCGCGCGCTCGCGCTGGGCACGTTTGGATTAGGGGTGTGGCGCCTGCGCGCAGCGCGCAACAGCGATGACTTTGTCGCCGTCCGTGGTTTGCGCGATGTGTGGGCCGGCTTGGCGTTGGGGATCGGCGGCTTGTCGCTGGCCGGTTTGCCTGGAACGTTGGGCTTCGTCTCGCGTTGGCTCACCGTCCAGGCCTATGGCCTCAGCGATCCAGAGAGCCTAGCCCTGTTGACTTTCGCCCAGGTGAGTATTGGGATCGGCCTTGTGCGCGGTTTGAGCGCCATGTTTCAGCAGAGCGATCCTGAGCCTGTTGAGGATTTATCGAGAGGCACAACGCTTGATCTGGGCGGGGCGGATCAAATCCCTGTTTATCCTGCGCGCACGTTGGTGCCTGCACCAACAGTGATCGGATTTGTGCATCCTCTGTCTGACATGCTCAGCCGGCTGCGTCAGCGGCTTGATGAACGCTTGTCCGTCGTCGGCGGTGCTGTGGCGCTGTTGGTGCTGGGCGTATGGCCGGAGGTGCTGGCCTGGTTGGCCAAAGCTGCTGCACAGCCTTTCCTCTTCTCACCTTAAGCGCGCCACGACGGGTGTTCCGCTTCCAACGATGAACGCGCCCCTCGCTTTTGGCTGTGTTCATTTCAGCTTGAGCGGGGCGTAGCGCGCTGGTATCTCCTGGAGAGCGCCTTTCGCAAAGCGTCCCTGGCAAGATGGGATCGTCCCCATTGACGAATGCCCCCTAGCGCAAAGAACGTAGAAGACGCAGAGAGAACTTGCCCACCCGGCGTTAGCCATGCACGGGTCTGGTGGCGATGTCTTCGATGGCTGCGATGAGCTTGTCGGTCTGGTCAGGCCGGCCCACGCTGATGCGAACGCAATCGCGCAGGCCGTCGCGGTCAAAATAGCGGATCATGACCCCACGCTGCTCCAGCGCCTGCTTTAGCCGGCGCGCGGCCGGACCGTCAGAGGGGCCGGCAGGGAGCGGCGCCCGTTCAGAGATGCGGCACAACACGAAGTTGGCCTGGCTGGGGAAGGCTTGCATCCATTCAAAGCGAGAGAGCCGCGTGCGCATGCGCTCGCGCTCGGCCACCAGCGCGCGCACAGTATGGTTGAGGTAAGTCGCATCGTTCAGCGCGGCGATCGCGCCCAGGCAGCCGGCGACGTTGGGCGTGTAGGGCTGCTTGATCTTCCACAGATGTTTGATCACTTTCAGCGGGAAGACGCCATACCCTACGCGCAAACCGGCCATGCCGGCCAGTTTGCTGAAGGTGCGCAGGACGATGAGGTTTTCGTGTTCTAGCACCCATCTGACCCGGCTTGGCTGGCTGCTGAAGTCCACATAAGCCTCGTCCAGCACGACCACCAGCGGCAACTCCAACAGCGCGCGCAGTGCCTCATCGCTGATGGTCGAGCCGTCGGGGTTATTCGGGTCTGCGATGAACAGCAGCTTAGGGGGATGTGCCATGACTTCGCACAGTCGCTGGATGGCGCTGATGTCCACCGAGAAATCGGCGCCGCGAGGAACCGCGCAGTAGGTAGCGTCGGTGATGTCGGCGATCCAGCGGTACATGCCGAAGGTCGGCGGCAAGTCCACGATAGCGTCGCCCGGCCGGATAAACGCGCGCGCAACCAGGTCAATCAGCTCATCTGCACCAGCGCCACAGAGGATGTGTTCAGCGGGGAGATCGAGATAGTCGGCGATCGCCTCGCGCAGCAGCGTCTGATCAGGGTCTGGATAGATATGTATCGCTTCGGCGCGTGCCAACGCCTCACGCACGCGGGGAGATGGGCCGTAGGGATTCTCGTTGGCGTCGAGCTTGACAATTGCACTCGGCGGCAGGCCGAGCCGGCGGGCCAACACCTCGAAGGGCGCGATGGGCACATACGGTTGCATGGCCCGCAGATGAGGATTGATGAGCGATTCAACGTCCAACACGGCGGCTAGGTCAACTCTTGGCGCAAGGCGCGCAGGGCGGCGACGCGCGTCGGCTGTTCTTCAAAGATATAGGTGACCGGCGTCACAACCACGCCGCTGCCCCCGATCTCGCGCAATTGGGCGATCGCCGCGGTCAGCTCGCTGCGTCCGACGACGATGTTTACGGCGAACCAATGCGTGCCAAGACCGGCAGCGGCACTCTGCGGGTTGGGATAGATGGGCGCGATGGTGGGGCCTTGCAGGCCACCGAGCGTGGTGCGCGTGACGAGCAGCCGACCTACTTCTTCCCAAGATTGGCCGCGCACATTGGCCCATATCATGAAGTAGCCCTCGGCCCGCTGATGAGCCTCGAAGTACTCCAGCAGCTCAATTGCGATGTCCATCACTTCTGGGCGTTTGAGCGCGCTGCGGTTGGCGACCAAGCTGGCTTGCGTGTGCAAGATCACCCCGTCTTCGATGGCGCGTAGGCGGTTCTGCTGGAGCGTAGCGCCGGTCTCGGCGATGTCCACGATGATGTCGGCATAGCCGATCTCCGGCACGACTTCCAGCGACCCTTCGGCCTCAACCAGCACGAACGGTTGCACACAGTGCTGAGTGAGGAACTGATGGGTGAGGTGATGGTATTTCGTCACCACCCGCAGGGGGTGGGCGCGCGCGCGCGCATGGGCGGCGAGGTCGGCCATAGTGCGCACGTCGGACCAGCCCTCCGGCACGGCGATCACCACGCGACATTTGCCAAAGCCCAGCGCGTCGTGGAGCACCAACACGCTGTGCTCAACGTTGGCGTCGGCGATCACGTCGTAGCCGGTGATGCCAAGGTCAACACCGCCACCGGCAACGCTCGTCACGATGTCGCGCGGCCGCTGGAAGAGCACGGTGACCTTTGGCAGGGCAGGGATGTGGCCGATGTAGCCGCGCGTCGCCGAGGGCTTCACCTCAAAGCCACAGCGAGCCAGGAAGTCCAGCGTCGGCTGCTGTAAGCGCCCTTTCGAGGGCAGGGCCAGGCGAACGTCGGTGCGCATGGGCCGGGGACGTGCACTGCGCAGCGCTAGCGGGCAGCGCGCGCCAGCGCGACTGCCTTTTGCGCAGCTTCAGCGGCGCTGTTGGCCGTGATCAGATTGGCGCTGGCGAGGATGCGGTCACCCTCTTCTTTGTTCGTGCCGGTGATGCGCGCCACCATCGGCACCTGCGTCTTTACCTCTTCCAGGGCCTGGACGATGCCGCGCGCCACTTCGTCGCAGCGGGTGATGCCGCCAAAGATGTTGAACAGCACAACTTTAACTTTTGGGTCAGAGAGCACGATGCGCAGCGCAGCAGCGACCTTCTCGGCGCGCGCGCCGCCGGCCACGTCGAGGAAGTTCGCAGGCCGCCCACCAAAGTGCTGAATGATGTCGAGCGTGGCCATGGCCAATCCGGCGCCGTTCACCAGACAGCCGATGTCGCCATCGAGCGAAACGAAGCTGAGGTCAGCGTTGCGCGCCTTGCGCTCGGCTTCACTCTCCTCGTCGGGGTCGCGCATGGCGGCAAGCTCCGGGTGTCTGAAGAGCGCGTTGTCGTCAATGACCATCTTGCCATCCAGCGCCAACAGCCGGCTGCTGCCGTCGTTGCTGACGATGGCGAGCGGGTTGATCTCGGCCAGCGAGGCGTCGTTGGCCACGAACGCGGCGGCCAGCCCTTTGGCGATCTTGATGAATTCGTTCCAGTGATCGCGCGGCAGGCCGATGCTCACAGCAACATCGCGCGCCAGATAATCCGGCAGGCCAACAAACGGGTCAATCGGCACACGGACGATCTTCTCTGGGGTGGTAGCGGCCACTTCTTCGATGTCCACGCCGCCGGCTGCGCTGGCCATCAACACGGCACGCCGTATGGCGCGATCCACAACGACGCCCAGATAAATCTCGCTGAGGATCTCGGCTGCCGGATCTACCAGCACTTTGCGCACCGGCAGCCCTTTAATCGTCAAGCCGAGGATGTGTTCTGCGTTTGCTTCGGCTTCTTCCAGCGTTCGGGCGATCTTCACGCCGCCGGCTTTGCCACGCCCGCCAACCAGCACCTGGGCTTTGATCACGACAGGCAACCCAATCTCGCGCGCGGCATTGCGCGCCTCGCTCGCGTTCTCCGCCACAATGCCCTGTGGCACGGGGATGCCAAAGCGGTTGAAGATTTGCTTAGATTGATATTCGTGTAGCTTCATTGCGCTCCCGTCTTCGGGTGAGTGACGGGGATTATAGAAGGGTGGGCAAAGACATCACCTTTGCTGAGCAGGTTTTGTCCTTGGCAGTGAAACGCACCCCGCTCACTGCGCTGCGCATTCTCTCTATTCAAGGATGCGAAGGATGGTATAGCCGAGCTGGGTAAGGCCGGCGATGGCCTCTTGCTCGGTGCGTCGAATCTCCTCCAGCACGGCATCGGGGTTCAAACCGCTAATCGAGAGCACGACGGTCAGGCGTAGGCCGTCGTCCAGCCATTGCCCGCGCGACTTGACGTACACCGCCGGATGGTGTTCTTGGACAGTCCGCAGCAAATCGGCGATGCGCGATTCGTCGCCTTTGTCCAGCACAATGGTGTGCTCCACATAGCAGCCGGCGCCGATGGCCTTTTCCAGGATCGGGCGCAGCGACGTGGTGAAGATCGCCTCCATCTCGGTGGGCACGCCGGGCAATGCCGCTATCGTCGTGATGCCGTTAGCATGTTGAGAGGGCACATCCAGGACCATCGCCGGCGCAGTGCCCCTAGGGTTAGCGATGGGGATAGCGCCGTGCGGAAATAGCGCCATCTTGCGGCGGGCGTCGTTCAGCTCCGCGCTGTAGTTAGGCCGAATCTTGGCCAGGTGCGCGTAGCGCTGCCGCACCATCTCCAGCGCTTCCGGATGTATTGCCAGCGGGAGGTTGAGCGCGCGCGCGATGGCGCGCAAGGTGAGATCGTCCTCGGTGGGGCCAAGTCCGCCTGTGGTCAAGATCAGCCGCGGCCCGCGCTGCAACGCTGCCCGCAGCTCATCGCCGATCTGGTCATAGTCATCACGAAGCATGGCTGTCCGCATCACGCGGGCGCCGGCGCTGGTGACCATGCGAATCAGCCAATGGGTGTTGGTGTCCAAGACCTGGCCGGCCAGCAACTCGTTGCCGATGGCGAAGATCTCGACGGTGCGCAGATCGCTGAACATCAGGGCCGGATTGTAAGACTGGCGCGCAGCGCGGCTCGCGGGCGAGGGTGCACTCACCAACAGAGGCAACCGATGATGGGCTGCCGACTGGTGAAAGTTTTTAGAGGGTGGGCGACAGTAGAACTCGTCCCAGAAATAACATAACACAGAGGTGACTCAGTTGAACTGTTCATTCCATCCCAAAGCTTTGCGCATCTCGCGCGCATAAGCTAATTTGCGCTGGCGCGTTCATGAGCATTGTCCACATGTCATGCTGAGCGGAGCGAAGCATCTAAACGCCTGCCCGACCAAAGCTCAACGGGCATTACCAAAGCCACATCCCATCCCATGTCATGCTGAGCGCAGCGAAGCATCTGAAATCCCGCCCGACCAAAACACTACGAAGTCACCCAACCTCCTGCCTCAGTGCCCCCGCAGCGATTCAGCCCAGCGCGCGTTTAGATTCTTCGCTTCGATCAGAACGACACGGGTAAGGCAGGGTGCCAGCGACCCCGCAGCGCTTCAGCCCAGCGCGCAGGGGCGGTTCGCGAACCGCCTCTGCTGCGCTGCGGCAGCCTGGCAATTGATGCATAGCATGCTCGCCAATCCCCCAAGCACTTATGAGTAATGCTAAGCCTATCGGCAGGGCAGCAGATCGGGTGCGTTCACCAATGGGGCCAACCTAGAAGCGCGGCGCTCTATTATGTGGAAACCTTCCCCCGCGTGCGGGGGAATAAGAAGGGGGCATTGCCCCCATCCATGAATGCACCCGTGCAGGGCTAATCAATCTTCTAGTGGTAGAATAGGGGTGAGGAGAATTATGGCCAACACAAACTCCAGTGCCGAAGTAGGCGCATTCTTCGCCGGCGTGCTTGTCGGCGGCCTGGTAGGCGCAGCTATCGCCTTGCTCATGGCGCCGCAGAGCGGCGTGGAGACTCGCCAGCAACTTGGTCGAGCCAGCCATGACCTGCGCGACCGCGCGCAAGACACGCTAGAGGATGCCCGTGAGCGAGCTGAGGCCACGATCGCTGATGCCCGGCGGCGCGCTGAGCGCATCGTCGAAGAGGCGCGCGAACGCGCCGAGCACATCATCAAAGAAGCGCGCGGCGCGGCAGAGCAAGCCGCGCGCGACGCAAAGTCAACAGTTGAGCGCGCCGTACCGTCATCGGGCGAGGCCTAGCGAGGCGTCCAGACCCTCAGCCTGCCCGCGGACGATGGCTTTGTCCGAAACGCCGCGCTAGGTGCTGATGCTAATTGAAAAGTCGAGCTTCAATCGGCTCTTGGTGTGAGTGTTTGGTAACGCGCCATCTCGCGTGGTGAGATGGCGCGTTTTGTTTCCCTAAAAGAGTAACCAGAAAAGGAGAGTTTTATGTTTAAGGACGAATACCCAAATGAACTGCCGATGGAATCTTTAGTGACGCCTGCCATGGGCTCTCTGGCGACCTCGACGGTCGCTATGGCACCAGCAGGCGAATCCCCCCTTGCTGTCCGACAGCGGGACAGATGGTTCGCGCGCGCACGCGCAGCGATGCCGTGGGGCGTCTCCTCCAACTTCCGTTACTGGGGCGATGACGAGACGATGATCATCGCGCGCGGCAAAGGCGCATACATCTGGGACGTTGACGGCAAGCGTTACCTGGACTATCGTCTGGGCTTTGGGCCGGTTATCCTGGGGCATGCCTACGAGGCAGTAAACCAGGCGGTTCGCGAAGCGCTGGACGACGGCAACACGTTTGCTTTTACAAACGTATACGAGATTCGCGCGGCGGAGCGCATCTGCCGGCTGACTGGCATGGACAAGGTGCGCTTCACCAACAGCGGCAGCGAGAGCACCATGCACGCGCTGCGCATCGCGCGCGCTTATACCAACCGCGAGCGATTCATCAAGTTTGAAGGCGCCTATCACGGTTCGCATGACCACGTGATGTGGAGCACGCCCGACAGCCCGGTGGAGACGCTCGGTTCGCGGCGCAGCCCGATCCCCGTGGCGACCACCAGCGGCATCCCTGCTGACTTGCGCAAGCTGGTTATCCCGCTGCCCTTTAATGATTTTGACATGCTGGCGCGCACAGTGCGCGACCGCGGGCACGAGATAGCCGCCATCCTGGTGGAACCAATCATGGGCAACTTGGGCGCGCTGATGCCGGCGCCGGGCTGGCTGGAGTTCATCCGCCAACTGTGTGACGAGCACGGCATTGTCATGATCATGGACGAGGTGAAGACCGGCTTCCGCATTGCGCCCGGCGGCGCACAGCAGTTCTTCGGCGTGCGGGCCGACCTGGTGACATACGCCAAAGCGATCGGCAACGGCTTCCCCGTCGGCGCGATCGCCGGCAAAGAGGAGTTCATGATGACGATTGAACCCGGCGCGGTGAGCCACGGCGGGACCTACTGCGGCAACGTGCTGGCTGCGGTCGCCTGCGACGCGACCTTGCGCGTGATGGAGGAAGAGCCGGTCTTCGAGACCATCAACGCGCGCGGCACACGCCTGATGGCGGGCATCCACCAAATCCTGGACCGCTACGGCGTCCCCCACTGCTTGAGCGGTACGCCGGCCATGTTCGGTATCTTCATCGGAAAGAAGGACAGCGCTGCGCCATTGCTTGACTACCGGTCGGCCCGCCGCTACGTGGACGACGCGCTTTGGGCGGCGATCTGGCAAGGGCTATACGCGCGCGGGATTTTGCCCGACCCGGACTACGAAGAGCCGTGGTTCCTGTGCTATGCGCTCAGCGAGGCCGACGTAGACGCAACGTTGGAAGCTTTTGAGGACGCTGTGAAAGGCGCGATATAAAGTCCAGCAGCGGACATCTCTTTACCTGACCTTAACTCACGGGCGATCTTTACACGCCTGCGTGAATGTGCGGAAACATTCATCAGCAGGGGGTAACTGACCAGCGATAGCCAAGGGTGGGCGACGGCAGTGCCGTCGCCCACCCTCCTTAGTAACTTTTGCCAATTATCAACTCGCAAGCGGTCGGCCCCTATTATTGGGTGCATTCACCAATAGGGGCAAGATGTCCTATTATTGATGAACGCACCTCCTTCGGTATAATCGCATTGAGGCGAGGAGCAACATCTTATGGACCGCCGCGAATTTCTAAAAGGGTGCGCCAGCTTCGCCGCGCTCGCTGCGGTGCGGGGCTTCGGCATCACCAACCTGTTGTTCGACAATCAGATCCCCCAAGCCCAAGCCGCACGTCCCCAAGGGCCGCCGCCCAACAA
>DAOTYZ010000287.1:0-4138 GCA_034434555.1 Candidatus Roseilinea sp. | reverse complement strand
GGCCACAAGGTCAACGACGTCGTCACTGTGCAGGCCCCCCAGGGCGTGATGAAGTTCAAGATCACCCACATCTCGAATAAATGAGACAGCCGGCGCGGTCGGCTGCGCATGGGCAGGTATTACCTCGTAGGGCACCCTGGCACCGGCAAGACGGCGCGCCTGGTGCAACAGTTTGCGGCCTTGCTCAACGCGGGTGTGCGCCCCGACCGCATCCTGGTGCTCGTGCCCCAAGAGTCCGGCGCGCGGCGCTTTCAGCTCGCCCTGGGCGCAACCAAACGCCGGCTCCTCCCCCACATCGAGACCTTCTCCGGCTTGATCCAGCGCCACGTGGCGCTCTTCTTCCCCCGCATCGCGCCCCGCGCCGGCTTCCCCGCGTCGGCGCGTGAGCCGATCTGGGTGAACGTCGAGTTGGCCCAATATCTCCTCGACCAGCTCGTCGCGCCCTACCTCGACCAATTCAGCGATTTGCGCATGACGCGCGCGCGGCTGCTGGTGCAAATCCTCGACAACATGAACCGCGCCGCGCTCACCGGCTTTCCACTGGAGGCGCTGGCCGAGCGGCTGAGCGCGGCCTGGCGCGGTGAGGCCAGCCGCCGGCGCGCCTACCAAGCCGCCCAAGCGGTTGCGCTGGACTTCCGCCGATTCTGTTTGGCCCATGGCCTGGTGGACTTCTCGCTCGGCGTCGAGCTGTTCCGCGCCCACCTGCTCTCGGCAGACTTCTACCGCGAGTATGTCGCCGCGCACTACCGGCACGTCCTGGCCGACAACATCGAGGAAGGCGCGCCGGTGATCCATGACTTCCTCGGCCTGCTGCTGGAGACCGCGGAGGACGCGTGGTTGGTGGAAGATGACCCAGGCGGATACCGATTGAACTTGGGCGCTGAGCCGGAATCGGCTCGCGCACTGCGCGCGGCCTGCGACCAAGTGGAGCACGTCCCAGATGCACGCTTGGCGGACGGCGCGCCGCCCTCGCCTGCCCACTTCGCCCGCGCGCTGATGGAGGCGATCATCGAGCGTCGGCGGCCAGCCTGCCTCCCTCACCCGCAGATGGCAGAATTCACCTGCCCGCGCTACTGGGTGAACATGGTCCAGGCGGTGGCCGAGCGCATCGCCGCCCTGGTGGCGCAGGGCACGCCGGCCAGCGCGATCGCGGTCGTCGCGCCGATGGTGGAGGACATACTGCAATTTGAGCTGGCCGAGCGGCTGGACGCGCACCAAATCGGCCTCCATACGCTGCGGCCTTCGCGCCCGCTGATCGATCAACCGCTCGTGCGCGCCCTGCTCACCCTCGCTCGCCTGGCGCGCGCGGATTTGGACGGCCGGGTCACGCCCCAAGACATGGCGCGCGCCCTGGCGGGCGTGATCGCCGGCTTGGACGTGCTGCGTGCCCAGCGCCTGGTCGAAGCCGGCCAGCGCGAAGGCGCGGGTACGCCGATTGACCCTTCCCTCCAAGCCCGCTACGCCGCGCTGCGCGCCTGGCTGGCCGAGGCCGCCCAGGCTGCGCTGCCGCTGGACGTATTCTGGGAGCGGTTGGGCGCTGAGGTGCTCAGCCAGCCCGGCTTCGTCTTGGCCGCGGACGCCGAGGCAGCCGCGGTCTGCGCCAAGCTCGTGGCGTCGGCGCGCGCCTTCCGCCGCGCCTTCCAGCTCGCCGGCCTCCGCGCGCCGGGGGCGCACGAAGACGCGCTAGACCTGGCCTACGTCGAGGCGCTGACCCAGCGCCTGCTGGCCGCCGAGTATGCGCCTGAGCGGCTGCCGGAGGTGCCCGCCGGCCACGTGCTGCTGGCGCCGGCCTACACCTATCTGACCGGCGGTTATCGCTCGCGCTACCAATTTTGGCTGGACATCCGCAGCCCAAGCTGGCACCAGCGCTTTCATCAGCCGCTCACTCACCCGTATGTCCTCTCGCGGGCCGGCTGGACGGGCGATGGCTGGACCGACGCCGACGAACAGCGTGCCAGCCGTGATCTGCTTGCGCGGGTCGTCGGCGGCCTGGCTTTCCGCTGTGACGAGCGCATCTACCTTTTCGCCAGCGCCCTGAATGCTTCGGGCGAGGAGGACGATAGCATGCTGGCCGGCGCGCTCGAGCGAATGGGGGTCGGCGGGGCGAACGCGAACGCCGCGCGGGTGGGCGAGCGATGAGGTTAAGAGCACAGCAGCATGAGATCGTCGCCGGCTATCGCGGCGGGAAGCTGGCGATCGCCGCCGTGCCCGGCAGCGGCAAGACCCAAACCCTGGCAGCGCTGGCCGCTCACCTGTTGACCCAAGGGTTGGTCGGGCCGGAATCCGAAGTGTTGGTGGTGACCTTCACCAACTCGGCCGTGGAGAACGTGCGGGCGCGGATTCGGGCGATGCTCCGCGCCGCCGGCTCGGACGCGACCGGCTTCCGTGTGCTCACCTTGCACAGCCTGGCCAACGCCATCGTCCGCGAGCGCCCAGACCTGGCCGGCGTGGCCTACGACTATCGCGTGGACGACGAGCTGAGCAGCGAGCAAACGTTGCTCGACGCGACCGAGTGGGTGATTCAGCGCGAGGGCGCGCGATGGCGGGCGATGATCGCAGAGAGCCTCACCGCGCAACAGCGCGCGGAGGCGGAGGCGCGGTGGCGCGAGGACACCACCCGCCTGGGCAAAGAGGTCGTCCGGGTGGCAAAAAACCTCCGCCTGACGTCCGAAGCGGTCTGCGACTATTGCGCGGGCGCGCAGATCAACGCCTCGCCCTTCTTGCAGCTCGGCGCGGCGATCTACGCGCGCTACGACAGCGCCATGCGGGCCACCGGCCGGCTGGACTTCGACGATTTGCTCTGGGCGGCGGTGCGCGCGCTAAATAACGATGAGGACTTCCGCCGCCGGCTTGGCCAGCGATGGCCCTTCATCCTGGAAGACGAGGCGCAGGACAGCACGCCGCTCCAGGAGCTGATGCTGGAGCTGCTCTCGCGCGACCACGGCAACTGGGTGCGGGTCGGCGATCCCAACCAGGCGATCATGACCACGTTCACCGCGTCGGACGTGCGCTTATTTCGCCGCTTCATGCAGCGCCCCGAGGTGACGGTGATGCCGCTCTCGGTCAGCGGGCGCAGCGCGCCGCCGATCATCCGGCTCGCCAACGCCCTGGTGCGGTGGGCCAGGCGGGAGCACCCCGAACCCTGGGTGCGCGGACACGCGCTGAGTGACGACGTGTTGATCCACCCCACCTCGCCTGACGACCCCCAGCAGAACCCCGCTGAAGGGGACATCCGCGTGCGAGGCTTCCAGGACGAGGCGGACGAGATCGAGGCAGTGGCCAAGGGAGCAGTGGACTACGTCCTCCGCCATCCCGACCGCACCTGCGCCATCCTCACGCCGACCAACGCCCTCGGTCAGCGCGTCGCCCAGGCGCTGCAGAAGCTCCAGGCGCGTTACCCAGACAAGGCGCTCTACCAGGATCAACTGCGCAACCCTCCGTCGGTGCGCAAGGTCGCGCGCGCCCTGGCCCACGCGCTGCGCTTTTGTAGCCAGCCGACCCACCTGGGCAGCCTGGCCGACGTGCGCGCTGCGCTGCTTGAGGATGCGCAGAACGACCGGCGCTTCCGAACTTTGCTGCGCAGCGCCCAGCCCGAAGCCCTGCTCTTTCCCGCGCCGGATGGCCAGCCGGCTTTGCCGCCAAACCTGTCGCCGGATGCCAAGGAGTGGGCCGCCCTCCGCACGTGGGCCAACCACGCTGCCGAGTGGCTGCGGGCCAGCCTCCTGCCGGTTGACCAGCTCGTGCTGGCCATCGCCCAGCAGCTCTTCAGCGCCGACGCGGAGTTGGCCATCGCACACAGCCTGGCCGCCAGCCTGCGCCGCTACATGTTGACCCACCCCCAGGCCCAGCTCGCCGACGCTGCCCGCGAGCTGAGCGCGATCGCCGAGAATCGCCGGCGCTATCCGAGCAACTTCCTGGCCGATGCCGGCTTTCAGCCCGCGCCCGGCCAAGTCACAGTGACCACCATGCATAAGGCGAAAGGGCTGGAATGGGACCGCGTGTATCTGATCAGCGTGGACGAGGTGGAGTTCCCGCACAGCGCCGACGGGGGCTTTCGCGGACAGCTTTGGTACCTGGATGGGCGCGACCCCGCGCTGGAAGCGCGCACGCAACTGGAGGCGCTGGCCGGCCAGCGCGA
>DAOTYZ010000286.1:0-3946 GCA_034434555.1 Candidatus Roseilinea sp. | reverse complement strand
AGGTCAAGCACCCAGGAAGTCGGCATCTCGCTCGCTTCGCTCTGCTCGTTGCGGAACTTCTGCGACCAGGCGATGAGCGGCCGCCACACCAATTGATCCACAACGATGATCATCAGCGCCATGGCGACGATGGCAGCGACGATGGCGCCGAAGTTCTGCTGGTCAATCGCCTCGGTCACGTAGGCGCCGATGCCCGGCAGGCGGTAGTCTTGATTGAGCACGCTGATGGCCTCGCTGGCGGCGACGAAGAACCAACCGCCGCCGAAGCTCATCATGGTGTTCCACGTCAGCCCAATCATGGCGTTGGGCACTTCTACCTTGGTGAAGTATTGCCAGCGCGACAAGCGGAACATGCGCGCCATCTCCTGTTGCTCGCGGGGGATCGTCCGCAGCGAGTGATAGAACGAGAAGGTCATGTTCCATACCTGGCTGGTGAAGATAGCGAAGATCGAGGCTGCCTCTAGCCCCAACAGGCTGCCACGGAAGAGCGCGATGAAGAACGTGATGGTGACCGATAGAAAGCCAAGCACGGGCACGCTCTGCAGCACGTCCAGCAAGGGGATGAGCACGCGCTCTGCGCGCCGGCTGTGGGCGGCCACATACCCATAGCTGAGGGTGAACAACAGCGAGAAGAACAAGGCGATGAACATGCGCAGGGTCGAGCGCGCCAGGTAATACGGCAGATAGGCCACGTCTAGGCTGATCGGCTCAGGCAGCACGTCCGGTGGCTGAAACGGCACCAGGGCCGTGCTGCCTACGACAGCGACGATGGCGATCAGGCCGAGCGCGCCGACGATCACCGCAACATCCGCGGGCTTGAACGGCAGCCGGCGGACGGCTTCGGGTGTAGGGAAGGTCAATCTGGTCATGATCCATCCTCCTGTTTCAGTTAGGATTGCGCCACGTCTCGGCCAATCTCGCCAGCGGGATTCACCGTGCCCCCTGCTTTCGTTCAACGCCTCCAACGGAGCATCGCCTGTCAGCGTCAACAGAAGCCACGGACAAAGGTCAGTGATCCACCATCCGCTTGTTGGACGCGCGTGATTGCCGAGCCAGCGGGAAAAACTAAAACAGCCCACAGAGGGGCTGTTGGTCGTCGTTTGCGCACGCCGTCGCCTCTCTCAGGCAGCAAGCACGCGCTTCCAAGCGCCCCTCGTGCAAGTTTTGACACTGGCCGACGTAGATTCCATGGACGGATGGTGATTGGGGTTGGAATCAGCTGCTCTGTGCCAAGCCTTAAGCCGGCTTGGCCTGTTCTGCCCATTGGCGTCTCTCGACGTTTCCGGGCGGCAGCGTATATTCGGCCAGGAGCCTCACCTAACGAGCTATTCAGTTGTCCACTTGGATTATACCCCTCAGGGAAGTATCCAAGGGGGCGCTCACTAATAGGGGCAAAACACAGCGCGCCTTCTAGGCAGCAACCAAAAATTCTCCGCGTCTCCGCGTGAGATCAGCCCTGCCCCCAACTGTGAACGCACCCTATCAAGGCGTGCATTCAGAGGCGGGGCGCATGCGCTTCCCATGACATGTCGGCGCAGTGGATCAAGCAGTCCCGCAGACAACTGCCCCTGTGCGTAAACACGTCTTCTTAAACTCACCAATCTGTGGAATAATCTCGCCGTTCGATGGCGCACAACACAACCAGGAAGCTGGTGACTGGCAGCCTCAGCGCTGTCGTTCAAAGCTTTCTAAGCGAAGTTTATCTAGAGGCCAGCGAGTCAGGGCGCGTCTCTTTGCGCGCGCTGGCCGGGCGGCTGGGCGTCACGCCTCCAGCCGTCTCCCGCATGGCCCAGCGCCTGGTGCGCCAGGGCCTGCTCCGCCGCGAGGGCGCCTGTGGCCTGGTGCTGAGCGAAGCCGGCGAGCGCATCGCCCTTAAGCTCATCCGCAAACAACGCATCTTTGAGGTCTTCCTCATGCGCTTCCTCGACTACACCTGGGATCAGGTGTACCCGGTCGCCACTTCGGTAAGCGCGCACCTGGATGACGAGCTGGTGGAGCGGATGTTCGTCCGCTTGGACAAGCCAACCCGCTGCCCGCACGGCGATCCCATCCCCACCAGCGATGGATGCGTCCCAGTGATCCACGAAGTCCGCCTCCCAGACCTCTCTGACGGGGCGCGCGGGGTCGTCAGCCGCATCGCCTCGCACGATGGCGAGTTGCTGCGCTACCTGGGCACGCTCAAGCTCATCCCCGACCAGCCGATTCAGCTCGTCGCCCGCGCGCCGTTTGCCGGCCCGTTGCGCGTGCGGGTGATGAACGGCCGCTTCCACGATGAGCACGTGATCGGCTTGGAGTTGGCCTCTAAAGTATGGGTGACGCCGAAGGATTAGCCAATGGGAAGCAGGCTGGTTTGCTTTCTCGTCAGTTGTGCCCTGCTTACGGTGGCGTGGCAGCCGGCCAACCCACCCCAACCGCCATCCGTCTCAGCGCGCGCCTGGCAAGCCACAGCCCAGGGCCGCCGCACCGACATCCTTATTACTGCGCGCGGCTACCCAGACCTTTCACCGGCCCGCAACCTGCGCGGCAAGGAAGCCAAAACCCGCTTTGTGGCCCAAACGCTGATTGACCATGCCGAACGCGCCCAGGGACAATTGCGCGCTGCGCTGCGCGCCCGTGGCTGGGAGATCTTCCCCCTCTGGCTGACCAACCAGATCGCCGTGCGCAACGCCGACCGCGCTCTGCTGCGTTGGCTGGCTGCCCGTGAGGATGTGGCTTACGTTGACCTCGATGTGAAGATGCGCGGCATCCAGCATGGGCTGCTGCCTCGCCCCATTCCCCATTCGCCACTTTCGGTCGAGTGGGGCGTCCAGCGCGTCAATGCCCCGCAGGTATGGGCGCTGGGTTACACCGGCCAAGGCATCGTTGTCGCCAACTTGGATACTGGAGTGCGCTGGGATCACGATGCCCTAAAGCCCAAATACCGCGGCTGGAACGGCATCACTGTCATGCACGACTACAACTGGTTTGACGCTGCGCCTGAATCAGGGTCGCCATCCTCTGTGCCGCAAGACCTGAACGGGCACGGCACGCACACCACAGGCACTTCGATCGGCGACGACGGCGCTGGCAATCGCATCGGTGTCGCGCCGGGCGCGCAGTGGATCGCCTGTCGCAACATGGCCGGCTACTGGGGGATCGGCAGCGTGGCGCGCTACGTGGCCTGCTTCCAGTTCGCGCTTGCCCCCACTGATGTTAACGGCAACTCGCCTAACCCAGCCCTCAGCGCCGACATCACCAGCAATTCGTGGGCCTGCGACCCAGACTACGGCGAGATAGGCTGCGAGGTGCCGACCGCGCTGGTCACCGCCACCCAGGCCCTGCGCGATGCCGGCATCATGGTGATCGCTGCTGCCGGGAACAGCGGACCGGCGTGTGACACGGTGCGCCTTGCGCCGGCCACGCTGGATCAAGCCTTCGCCGTCGGCGCGACAAACAGCAGCGACGTCATCGCTAGCTTCAGCAGCCGCGGCCCATCCACGCTCACCGGCCGGCTCAAGCCCGACCTCGTCGCCCCAGGGGTGAGCGTGCGCTCTGCGCTCGCTGGATCGGTCAACAGCTATGGCTGGCTCAATGGCACCAGCATGGCCACCCCGCACGTGGCTGGCGTTGCTGCGCTGATCTGGTCGGCTGCCCCTGACCTGCGTGGCGAAGTAGAACTTACCGAGGACCTGCTACGTCGAACGGCCCGCCCGCTGACCACTACAACGCAGACCTGTGGCGGCGTGCCCGGCACCGACGTGCCCAACAACACCTATGGCTACGGCCTGGTGGACGCTCTGGCTGCGGTCAAGGCTGCGACGCTCTGGCCGGTGATCGCTGCGCCAGCCTATGCGTGGATTCACGAGCCATTTACAGTGACGTTAAACGTGACGAACGCCCTGCCGCTTACGCGCAGCGCAGTGATCATCTCCAGCACATTGTCAACCGCTGCGACCTTCATCAGCGC
>DAOTYZ010000285.1:0-14752 GCA_034434555.1 Candidatus Roseilinea sp. | reverse complement strand
AAGCCATCTGAAGCTCCATGGCCGCCTCTGTGAGCGCGCGGCACTGTTCAAGGAGATAAGTTTTTACGCCACTCAGATCGCTCGCTGTTTGGCCCGCAGTGGGCTGCGGACTGGGTGACTGTGCCTGACCGCAAGATGCGAGCGCAAGCACTGAAAAGCCAATCAGTAAAGAGAGCAGTTTGTTCGTCATTCGTCCTCCTGCATACATACGGTCCTACTAGGTAAACCATATTCAGCAGGCATCAGTTTGTCCATATACCGATGTAAAGATCTCTTGTGGAAGTTGGTTAAAAGCCAGGCGCAGAATCCTGGGAGTTGCTGAACGCACCGCTGCACTCACAGCTACTTTGGTCTTGTGCCGAGGCGCGGAGAATCGAAGCGCAGGGTTCCTGCGGCCGTCTACCGTCCAGTCCGGCGCATTTACCCCTATTGGTGTGGTGAATGCGCCCGAACAGGGTGTGTTCGCCAGTGGGGGGCAATGCCGAGCACTCCCCATGCAGCGAACTCTATAATCCAACCCGCTGTGATGAACAGAGCGCGGCCGATTGTCCTATACGCGCTCACCTGCATTCTCATCGGCGTCACCGTTCCCTCACCTGTCCTTGCACAACCTGCGCGCCAGCCCGATGCAGTGGTGAGCTTGGTTGTAGAAGCTGGCTTCAACACCCTTATCAAAGAAAACGCCTGGATCCCGTTGCGCATCACGCTGGTTAACGCTGGCGAGCCGCTGGAAGTAGAGGTGGAAGTCGTCAACACAGCGCTAGCATTTACCGAGCGATTCGCGCAGCCGGTCTCGCTGGGCCGCGATGCGCGCCGCCAAATCACCCTCTATGTATCGCCAGCCAGTGACTCGCTCGAAGTGCGCCTGGTGTCGGCCGGCCAGGTCCTCGCGGCTGCCACGCCGACCGTTCGCCAGTTGATGGCCACCGACCGCTTGGTGGTGGTCATCAGCGATCCGCCAGATGCATACAACGCCATCGGCGACGTGCGCGCGCCCAGCGGCGCCGGCAGCGCGCTGGCAGCACTTCGACTCGAGCAACTGCCTGATCGCGTCGCGGCGCTCGCCTCGGCTGATGTGATCGTGCTCTCAAACGTGGACACGGCCCTGCTGACGCAGGCGCAGCGCGATGCCCTTCATCAGTGGGTTGTGAGCGGCGGGCATCTGATCCTGGCCGGCGGGCCGGCGGCTGCGTTGGTCCTGGCCGGTATGGGCGACCTTGCGCCTGGCCGCGCGGCATCCACGCTCATCAACGTCACCCCTGCCTCTCTCTATGATCTCGCACAACCGTTCGCGCATAGCGCGCTGTCACTATTGCAAGGGCCGTTGCCGGTCTCGCCTTTGCAGCCGGTCGCGCCCGCCGCGCGCAGCCTGGCCAGCAGCGCCGAGACCCCTCTGATTCTGCGCCGCGAGATCGGGCGCGGGCTGGTGGACCAACTGGCGTTCGATACGTCGTTTGCTCCGATGCGGGATTGGCCGGGGCAAGTGGCGCTGTTCACCGCGCTGTTGGCCGGACGCGCCGGCCTGGCCGCCGACATTGGCGTTGTGCACGACCAGGAATTGTTCGTCTGGGCCGCATCCGCGCATTCGGCTGCTGGTCCGCCTTCGCCATTGATCGTCCTGCTGTTCTTCGCGCTCTACGTGGGCACTGTTGGCCCCTTGAACTTCTTCGTGTTGCGCAGGCTGAGGCGAACGGCATGGGCTTGGCTGACCGTGCCCGCGATCGTGGCAGTCTTCACCTTGCTCGGTTTGCTCAGCGGCTTTCGCCCGCGTGGCAACGTTCCTTACGTCCATCGTCTGAGCATCGCGCTGGGCGATGCACAGACGCCCCACGTCCGGCTCTTCAGCATCTCCGGATTCTTCGCACCGCGCAACCAACAAATCAAAGTCGAAGCTGGCCGCGCGCTCGTTCAGATCATCGCCGCCCCGCGAGATTCCGATGAACCGGGCCCGGCGATCACGTTTAACCCCGGCGCGGTGGCAAACCTACCGCTGGAGAACACCGCAGTGCGCACGCTCTATGCCCAGAGCGGCGAGCGCCTGAACTTGCCGGCGATAGAAACCGCGCTGCGGTTTGCCCCGACAAGTGGAGATGCAGAATCAGCCATCACCGGCTCGATCCGCAACGTTTCGCCCGCCGAGCTGCGCGATTGTGTCCTGATCGCTGGTCAGGATTACCAGGCGATCGGTGACCTGACCGCAGGGCAAACAACGAACGTCCGCCTGGGCCTGTTGGCGGGCCATCCTCATTCACTGTTGCCGCTGCGGACGATCAACAACACCCGCGAACGGCTGACGGGTGGGCCGCTGTTCCTCTCGAGGATGATCAGGGGCAAGGTGTCTCAGCGCGCCTCCACCAAACCGGCCCCGACAGCCTGGGATGCGCGCTACCCATTCGAGCAAGTCGCCCAGCCTATCGGCGACGCGCTGGTGCACTGGCAAGATTTCAACGATGACCTCACCCGCCAGGAGGCTCGGTTTGGCCTGGTTGCGGCAGTGATCGGCGCAGATAGCATCGGGCCAGGCGTCTATTTGGGCTGTTGGGCGAGCGATGATGTGAGCGGCCTGCGCGTCACCGATGCCGACTACACCGACCAAACGCTGCGCCTGTGGCGGCTGCCGGTCTCGCAGCATCTGGCCGCCGCCGATCAGCCTCTGCCCACAGAGATCTTCGCGTGGAGCGTCGCTGCGACCACGGGCGGCGTTGACCTTTGGAACAACGGATTGACCCTCCAACGGGGCGAGCATCTGTTGTTGCTCGCCCCTTGGTTTGACCTGCGCACCGTCAGCCGCGATGCGCGAATTGCGCTCAACGTTGAATTTGACAACGCCAGCAGCTCGCTGGACGGCTTGCAAAGCGCCTCTATCTGGCTCTTCAATTGGCAAACGCGGGAGTTCGACCAGGTGGCGGTGGACCTGGTGAACATCACGGCTCAAAACGAGCACGCCGGCCCGTATCTTGCGCCCGACGGGCGCATTCTGCTCAAAGTGAGCGTTCCGGGTGACTCTGTGACCCTCAGCCGGCTGGCCACAACCGCCACGCCACTGAGCAATCCGTGATTGTGCACATAGCGATGTGCTTTGGCCGTTGAGAAGTGCGTTCACCAATAAGGCTGCTTGATTCGCCAGAACCGCAAGCGATCCCGCAGTGTCTCGGCTGGGCAAGAGCTTAGACCCTATCTCCACCAATATGGGGTACAGTTCAAAACGCAGTTCGCCTCGCCGCTCAAAATGCCTCGTGAATGCTCGCAGCGTCTAATGGGGCAAGGTGGCGTCAATTTGCTGAGCGAGGGCAAAATCCTTCTCGGTCAGCCCGCCGGCGTCGTGGGTGACCAGATTGAGCGTGACCTTATTCCATTTAATGGTGATGTCGGGATGGTGCTGGGCTGCTTCGGCCAGCACGCCCACGGCGGTGGCGAACATCAGCGCCTGCGGGAAGCCAGCAAACGTGTAGGTCTTGGTGATCTCCCCGGCGGCGTTGCGCTGCCAACCGTTAAGTTGCGCCAACCGTGCCTGCACCTGTTCATCGTTCAGCTTGGACATGGCTCTCCTCCACAATTTGAACGTATTCCTGTCTCAACACGGCGTCGTCGCTAATGCCCAAACGGGATAGCAACCTGCCGATCACCTCGGCTTTCCGCTCGGCGTCGCGCCTGCTCCACGTGCGGCTCTTCACTTCCAGGAAGTAGCCTTCGTGGGATGGGTTCACCAGGCGGTCTATGTTAATGAAAAACTCCTCGTCCTCGTAGAACACCTCCCAGCGCAGGCGGTCCTTCTGGATTTCGACCTCGCGGGCGGGTCGGAAGTATTCGCGATAGAAGCGCAGGCTGCGGTCGGCCGGCGACATGAAGCGAACGCGGCTGAGCAAGATCGAGTGTGGATACTCGCGTTCGCTCTGGCCGCTCACCAGCGTCAGCCGATAGCGGCTGCCGACAACCTTGCCCGTCTCGTCCAACCGTTCGTCCTCCCGGTAGCGCAAGCGCGAGGGGTCATCGGCAAAGAAGAAGTAAGTATCATACTGCCGGTAGTGGACGTGGCGGACGATGGTGATCTCACCACTCTGGTTGATAAAGTCAATGACCGGCTGCGGGTCGTCAATCCTGGCTTTGACTTGGACTTCGAACGATTCTTCTTGTTGCACCCCGCCAATGGCGGCCAGCTTGCGCAGCACGTCGCCCTCGCGCGCGACCAAGAAAAAGTGAATCTGTTGTGCCATGCGATGCGCCTGGGTTTTGATCATCGCCTCGTCCAGGGTGAGCAGCGTCCGCTCGCGCATGAGCGGCTTGCCATTGACGAAGACATCGCGCACGTCGGTGGATTTGCTTGAATACACGATCTGCGTGTAGATCGCGTCGCCGCCGGCGGCAATGTCGGCATAGCGCGGCGTGGTGTGCAGACGATCCAATTCCAATACGATCACATCGGCGCGCTTGCCGACTTCCAGCGAGCCAGTGAGGTGGCCCATGTGCAGCGCAGCCGCGCCCATGCGCGTCGCCATCAGCAGAGCAGTGCGCGCCGGCACGGCCACCGGATCGCGCGTGCTGCCTTTGGCCAGCAGCGCGGCCAGGCGCATTTCCTCGAAGTGGTCGAGGTCGTTGTTGCTGGCCGGCCCATCGGTGCCGATGCCGACGCACAGGCCAGTTTTGAGCATTTGCTGGACGTTGGCGATGCCGCTGGCCAGCTTCAGGTTGGCGGAAGGGTTATGGGCCACCGTCGCGCCGGCGTTGCGCAGCGTGCGCATCTCCCCAGCATCTATGGCCACGCAGTGCGCCGCGATCACCTTTGCTTCCAGCACGCCGTTCTTCTTGACCCAGTTCACCACCGGCATGCCGTGCTCGCGCCGGCTGTCTTCCACCTCTTGGTATGTCTCGCTGATGTGGATGTGCAAGGGCACATCGTGGCGGATGGCAATTTCAGCGCAGGCGCGCATCAACGGCCCGCTGCAGGTATAAGGGGCATGCGGGGCGATCACCGGCACGATCAGCGGGTGACCCTTCCATGTGCTGATGAACTTCTCGGTGAACTCCAAGCTCTCGTCTGCGCTACCGGCATCAGGCGTGGGGAACTGCATAATTGTCTGTGAGCACAAGGCGCGCAAGCCAACCTCCGCGAGAGTGTGCGCGATCGTGTCCTCGAAGTAGTACATGTCGTTGACGAACGTCACGCCGCTGCGGATCATCTCAGCGCACGCCAGTTGTGTGCCCAACGCCACAAACTCTGGCGAGACGAACTTGCGCTCCACGGGCAGCATGTAGCCGTAGAGCCACACATCCAACCGCAGATCGTCGGCCAGCCCGCGCAGCAGCGTCATGGGCAGGTGGGTATGACAGTTCACAAGGCCAGGCATCACACAACAACCAGTGCAATCGATTACCTCACTGGCTGTATAACGGGCCAATACGTCATCGGCAGGGCCTACTGCGACGATGCTATCGCCGCGGATGGCGACGGCGCCTTGGGGATACTGACGGAAAGCGTCGTCCATTGTGAGGACGGTGCCGCCGATCAGGAGAAGGTCTGCCTGCTGCATGACATGGTTATAGCACAGCCTAAGAGACAAAGCAGGGCCGGCACAACACGCCGGCTGTTTTGCGCGCCACTGCCCACTCAAGGCTGATGTTGTTTTAAGTAAATTCACAATAATCAGCCTACGCTCATGATCCTAAGCTTAGAGCAGGGCTTGCGGGAACTAAGAAGGCTTATAGAATGTCTTCTAAGAGACAGCGAATGGCTGGGCAAAGCAATGGCTTAATCGTAGCGTCGCTGGCGTCAAATGCTTCGCCTGAGGCGCGCTATCAGTTGGATGTTCCCTTGATCCGCATCGGGCGCAGCGTGTCGGGGCATCGTGACATTCGATTGCCCGAAGATGACTTGCTCGCTTCACGTGAACATGCGCTGCTGATTTGCGAAAACGGAACATGGTTCCTGGAGGATCGCAGCCGTAATGGCACACTGGTGAATGAACAGCTCATCCACAGAGCGAGGGTGCGGCTCAGCAGTGGCGACCGAATAAAGATAGGCCATTCGTTCGACGTCGTCTTTCGTTCGCCGAGCGAGACAACCCAGTCGGGCGAGTTCTCGCTCACCCCGCTTGGCCCGGCTGTGCTCAACAACCACCCTGAGCCGGCTCCCGATGTGTCTGTGGGCCTTTGGCTAAGCTCCAATGGGATCGTCTGGCGGGATGGCAAACCGCTGCCGGTTGTGCTTTCGCGCACTGAATACCGTCTGCTGCGCTATCTGATGCAGCATGCCAATGAGATATGTGAATACAGACTCGTGCTACAGGCAGTGTGGGACGTTCCTAAACAGATGGAGAATCTCTATGAACTGGTTCATCGGGTGCGGCGCAAGATCGAGCCAAACCCCACCAGCCCGCGCTATTTGCAAATTCGCGCCGGCATTGGCTTGGTGCTCTTCCCAACCGGTTCGCCGCCCGAGCAGGACGAAGGCCAAGAGTCCGAGGGCCAAGTCAAGCCACAATCACAATGATCATCGGGCGTCGCCGCGTTTCGCTATAGATGACCCTGCTCAGCGCGTCGGTCACCCGCCCACGAATGGTCTCCTCGGCGGCGTCCTCGCCGAGTTGGCGCAGCTCGCCAAGCACGGCCTGCGACATGACCTTGGTCAATGATTCTGCTTCGCGCATGTAGATGAAGCCGCGCGTGATGATCTCCGGATTTTGCGCCTTGATCCCCCCGTCTTTATCCCGCCGCACGACGGTCACGATAAACCCATCGCGTGCGAGCACCTCGCGGTCGCGGATGACGCTTTTGTCCACATCCCCCACACCACTCCCATCTACAAAGACGTAACCACCAGGGACACGGCTGAGTTGCCGGGCCTGGCCTTCGACGAATTCGATCGGCGTGCCATTCTCGACAACGAACACTTGCTCTGGTGAGAAACCCAAATCGTAAGCCAGGCGCGCGTGGGCCTTGAGCATCCTCAATTCGCCATGAATGGGGATGAAATAGCGAGGCCGCAGCAGGCCGATCAAGAGTTTTTGTTCTTCCTGGCTGGCATGCCCTGACACGTGGACTTTAGCGACCGGGTCATAGAGCACATCTGCCCCTTTCTGGAAGAGACGATTGATGATGCGGTGGATGTATTCCTCGTTGCCGGGGATGGGATGCGCCGACATGATGATCGTGTCGCCCGGCTTCACGCTGATGATCGGATGCTTGCCCACGGACATGCGACCGAGCACTGCGCTTGGTTCGCCCTGCGTGCCGGTCGCCATGATGGCGATATTGTGAGGCTCCAACTTGTTGGCTTCTTCCAGGCGCACCAGCATCCCATCGGGGATGTTGAGATAGCCCATCTTTTGCGCCATTTTGACGTTCTCTATCATGCTGGCGCCGGCAAGTGCCAGCCGGCGGCTGTGCGCTTCGCACACATTGACCACCTGTTGGATGCGGGAGATGAGCGAGGCGAAGGTCGCTACGATGATGCGGCCCTCCGCTTTTTGGAAGACCTGATCGAACGTCGGTTCAATGGCGCGTTCGCTCGGCGTCGTGCCGGCGATTTCAGCGTTGGTGCTATCGGCGAATAGCGCGAGCACCCCACGGCCGGCAAATTCCGCCAGCTTTGCGAAGTTCGATGGCTTGCCGTCCACGGGTGTGTGGTCAAACTTAAAATCCCCGCTATGCACCACCAGGCCGGCTGGTGTAGTGATGCCCAACCCGACGTTGTCTGGGATGCTGTGGCACATGCGGAAGAACTCAACCTTGAACGGTCCAACGGTAAATTCCCCGTCAGTTGCCACGGTATAAAGCTTGGAGCGGTCGAGCAGTTTGGCATCTTTTAGCTTCACCTCTAGCAACCCACGGGTGAGCGGGGTGGTGTAGATCGGCACGCCGGGGAAGTCGCGCACTACGTGGGTGATTGCACCGGTGTGGTCTTCGTGACCGTGAGTGATGATGATCGCTCGCACGCGGTCACGCCGGTTCTTCAGAAAGCCGTAGTCGGGGATCACCGCGTCTATCCCCAACATGTCTGATTCGGGGAACATGATGCCGGCGTCTATCAGCAAGATCTCGTCGTCATATTCGAACATCATCATGTTCTTGCCGACTTCGCCCAAACCACCAACTGGTATCCACTTTAAAGGCTTGGCTGACATAAGTGTGCAGGCTTAGTCTCGGAGGGAAGTTGTGGTGACGTGAGGCTTGCCGCGATGCTGCGGCACATGGGGCGTTCTCGTGCTGCCCTCGGTCATCGTCGCAGAGAGCACCGCGCCTGGTTCAAACCGCTGAAGCTGCTTAGGAAGCACGATTGTGAAGCAGAGGGATGGCCTAACGTGCGATCAGAATTATACTCGCTGGCGCATCATGACAGCGCTTCAACAGCAACCGCTGTTTCTTTTGGGGTTGGGGGGCGTGGGGCGCGCGTTGATACACCAGATCGTGGCCGCCCGCGCGCGCCATGCCGAGCGCAATCGGCTGCGTCTCGCTGTTGTGGGGGTTGCGGACAGCGCGTCGTCGCTGGTTGAGCTGGCTGGGCTGTCCGATGAGCACCTGCTTGGCTTGGTCGAACGCAAAGCGCGGGGCGAACGTCTGGCCGGCGAGCCGCTGAGCGCGCTGCCTGCCGATCTGCCCGGTGAGGCTATCGTCGTAGATACAACTGCCAGCGAGGCCACCATCCCTTTCTTGCTGGCAGCCAAGGCGCGCGGCATGGGCGTTGTGCTGGCCAATAAGTTGCCCCTCGCTGGCCCGTTGGAGTGGTGGGATGCGCTGGCCGACGAACGATCGCGCTGGGAGACCACCTGCGGCGCAGCATTACCGGTGATCAGCACGTTGAATACGCTGCTGGATAGCGGTGATGACGTGACGCGAATCGAAGGCGCGCTCAGCGGCACGCTAGGGTTTCTGTGTGCCCAACTCGAAGCTGGACAACCATTTAGCGAGGCCGTGCGCGAGGCCAAAGCTCGGGGCTACACCGAACCCGACCCGAGACAGGACTTGGGCGGTCTAGATGCGGCGCGCAAGGCGCTGATCCTCGCCCGCATGTTGGGGTACCGCCTCACCATGGCCGATGTGATCGTCGAGTCGCTCTATCCGGCTGAGATGGACGCGCTGAGCGTCGAGGCGTTCCTGCGCGCCGTGGATGCGCTGGATGTGCCTATGCGCCGGCGAGCCGATGAGCTGACTGCCGGCGGCCGCCAGCTGCGCTACGCTGCTGAGATCGCGCACGGGCGCTTGCGCGTGGGCCTGGTGGGCGTTGACCCAGACAGCAAGTTGGGCCGCATTCGCAGCAGCGATAGCATCGTCGTCTTCTATACCCGCTATTTCAGCGACAACCCGTTGGCCGTAAGCGGACGTGGCGCCGGTCAAGAGGTCACTGCCAGCGGCGTCTTGGGCGACATCATCGGCTTGGCGCGCCTCATGCGCTAAACGTCACCCTCAACATGCCTTCGCTGCTCAGGATTGGCCAACTGACCAGTTGACAACCAGCGCGGAGATCATACAATCTTAAATAGCTGGCCTGAAGGCTCGCTCAAGAATCCGACGCAAAGGAGGTGACAAAGCAGATGAACGACAAGGTTCCAGAGCGCTGGCGGCCACTTTTCACCAACGAGGAGTGGCTACAACACCAGCTCATCGTGCTGGGTTCGTGGATCTTCTTCGTCTTGGCCGGCATCATCCACATCATCATCGCCATATACAAGCCGTGGATCTCGCCGAACCCGTAGCGGACGCGCGCGACATCAGGAGGTGAACGAACATGAGAGATCCAAAGTTCATAGATTTCAAGACCGCACTGGGGATCTACGTCGTGGCGGCGGTGCTGACCACGCTGCTGATCCACTTCGTGCTCTTGAGCTCGAGTTGGAACACGTTCTGGCTGAAGTAAGTCATCATTAGCCGGTGGCGGGTCAGCATTGCCGAGCAGCATGCGAGCGAGCCGGAAGGACAGCCGGCGATGCACCCCCCACCGGCTTATTCATATAGAGGGTCGGGCAAACCCGGCGTTCACGAGGTGTGACATCTCGTGTGGTTGACGTAAGGGATTCGCAAAGGTTTTTCATTATTCATTTATTCTCCTTCTCCACCTACGTCAGCCTGCGAAAGATGCATCCTCGGACGCATAGCCTGGGCCTCAGGAGGTAGTCTATGTTGTCGTTCGAGGCGAAATATCGCCAGGAGGCGATGGAGGTTCCCGCACGCGCCTCTTTTGGCCTGCTCAAAATCTGGATTGGGCGCTTTTATCTCGGTTTCTGGGGCGTAGTGGCCCTGGTCTTCGGCGTGCTGGGTTCGGGCGTGTGGTTCTGGCAGGTGCTGTTCGTGGACCCCAACCGAACCAACAACCCGCTGCTCAACTTCATCCGCGGACAGATTTATCCCCCGCCGCCTGAGGTGGGCCTGAGCATCACGTTCGACGGGAGCAAGGGCTTCTGGTGGCTCTTCGTGGTCTTCTGTGCCACGGTGACGTTCTTCGCCTGGATGATGCGCCAGATTGACATCTCGCGCCTGTTGAAGATCGGCTACCAGGTGCCGATCGCCTTCGGCGCAGTGCTGTCTTCATGGGTGACCATCCAGATCCTGCGCCCGATCCTGCTCGGCAAGTGGTCAGAGGGCTTCCCGCTGGGCGTGATCCCGCACCTGGACTGGCTCTCAGCGTTTGGCTATCGCTACTACAACTTCTTCTACAACCCGTTCCACGCCATCGGCATCACCCTGCTATTCGGCAGCGCCTTCGTGCTCTCCCTACACGGGGCGACCATCCTCAGCGCAGCCCGTAAGAAGAGCGAAGGCGTTACCGAAGAGAACGTCAACCGCTTCTACTGGGACTTCTTCGGCTATAGCATCGGTGAGGTCGGCATCCACCGCCTGGCCTTCTGGGCGGCTGTGCTTTCCGTGCTGATGAGCAACCTTTGCTTCGTGCTCTCCGGGACGGTGGTACAGGATTGGAGCGGGTTCTGGAACTTCTGGGATTACGCGCCGTGGTGGAAGGGCTTCGGGTTCAATTAGTTGTTGGGTGGGCGTTGGCGTTTTGCCATCGCCCGTATGAAGGGAGAAGTTATGGCTACGGAAGTCTATCGTGAAAGCTTTGAGCGGCGCACCAAGACGGTGCGATACATCCGCTTTTTAGAGGGGCTGGCGGATACCCAAGTTGGACCGATCTATCTGGGCATGTGGGGCGCGCTGGCGCTCTTCTCCTACCTGCTCTGCGTGTTCATCACGGCGATCGGTTTTGGCGAGCAGGTGGGCTACAACCCGATTCGCTTCTTGCGCGAGTTGCCGGTGCTCACCCTCTATCCGCCGCCGCCGTCGCAGGGGCTGCGCATGGCGCCTTTACAGGAAGGCGGGTATTGGCAGCTTGCGACGCTGTTCCTTTCGCTGACGCTGGTGTTCTGGACCATCCGCATCTGGACGCGCGCTGTGGCAAACGGCCTGCGCCCAATGGTGCCGATCGCTTTCAGCGCGGCGCTGTTCCTCTACGCTGCGATCTACATCATCCACCCGATCTGGGTGAACTCGTGGAATGAAGCGCCGCCGCATGGGTTGCGCGGCATCTTGCTATGGACCAACCACTTCAGCGTCAAGTATGGCAACTTCTACTACAACCCATTCCACATGCTCTCGATCTATGGCTTGCTGGGCAGCACGCTGATCCTGGCCATGCACGGGGGCACAATCTTGGCGACGCTGGCCTACGGCGCGCACCGCGAGATTGACGAGATCGAGAAGAGTGACGAGGGCACGCATCGCTCGCAGTTGCTCTGGCGGTGGGTGATGGGTTTCAACGCGACGGCTTACAGCATTCACCAGTGGGCACTGGGCTTTGCTACGCTGACCGCCGTGGCCGGCGCGCTTGGCGTGCTCTTTAGCGGCCCGGTAGAGCCGAACTGGTATCTGTGGGCTTGCCGCGCCGGCATCACCCCGGCTGTCCAAGCGGCATGTGCACCCTAGAGGAGGGTTGCTATGGTTGAGAAAGAGAACTTCCCTGCGCCCCCACCCGGTGCTGTGGCAGTCTATGATGAGCGTCAGCGCAGCATCCTCATCGGCGAGCTGGTCGGCTTGGTCGCCTTCACCATCCTCGCGCTGGGGGGCGTGATCGCAATCTCGATGGCGCTGGCCGACTGGCGCGAGTTTGAAGGCTTTCGCGCTGAAAGCACCTATAACTACGCCGGCATCCAGCAGGTGGACTTCGTGGAGTACCTGCGCCGCAGAGACCAGACGCTGGCCCAGCCCAGCGCCGAGGCGCTCCAGGCTTACAACGTCTGGCAACAGCAGAACCCGCGCACGGTGAACGTACAGGTGCTCACCAAATACCTGGGCGAGGAATACAACTCCACGGCCAAAGTCTTCGCCTATATGAGCAAATACTTCACCCCAGGCGTTGGGCAAAGCTGCGAGTATTGCCACAATCTGCAAAACTTCGCCGCGTATGACAAGCCGCAGAAGACGGTTGCCAAGGCTATGCTGATCATGCAGTTCGAGCTTCAGAACAAGTGGATCAACAGCATCCCGCGGCCCGAAGGGCAGCCGCTTTATCAGCTCCAGTGCGCCACCTGCCACAACGGCCAAGCGCAGTTCTGGAACTCGGTGGATAAGAACAACCCCACCCTGGAGAACCTGGCCAAGTTCGGCATCGCCGGCGGCGGCAACCCAACCCAATACGACATGAAGCACTATGGCATCACGCTGAACGGCAAGCCACCGGCCAGCTACGAGATCGTGGATGACAAGCTGCTGGCCGCACGGCCGGACGCCAATGGCGAGGTCAACTACTTCCAGGTCACTGCGGACAAGACCACCCCGCCCGGCTTGAACGACACCTACCGCAACCAGGCCGCGATGTACCACATGAACGTGGCGTTGAACGTGGGATGCGACTTCTGCCACTACGGCGGTTACTTCAAGTCATACGTGACGGCTGAAGGCACCTTCAAGTGGCCGAAGTCTCAATCCCGCCACATGGTCGGCATGCTCCAGGACATCGCCATCAACTGGTTCCCGCAGATGCCCAAGACCGACCCGAACCGCGGCGACTACGCCCAGCCCAATTGCTGGATGTGCCACCGTGGGCATGTGGTGCCGCCGGGGGCTTATCTGCCGGCTGCCGACGAGATCCCTCGCCAGGTGAGCGATCCGGAAATCCGACCGCTGGTGGACCTGCCGTTGCCAAAGCCTAAGCTGCCAAAGAACTAGGCGAGCGCGTCAGCGCCGGAAGGAGGAAATAGGATGGGAAGGATGGAGAGGGCAACCCGTTGCCCTCCCATCCTTCGCCTTCTGAGGAACAGGAACCATGGCCATCAACAAGCGACTCTTGCGCCTCAGTTTGTTCCAGCTTGGCCTGGGCTTTAGCGTCGTGGTGTTCAACGGCGCGTTGAACCGCGTGCTGATCGCCGAGGAGCAAATCCCCGCCGGCATCGTGGGCTGGTTGCTTAGCTTGGGGTTATTCGTCGCGCCGGCTCGCGCGCTCATGGGCTTCCGGTCTGACCGCGAAAAGAAGACCTTTGGCTATCGCCGCTTGCCGTATGCCTGGTATGGCACGATGCTGGTGTTCTCTGGCCTGTCGGCTGCGCCTTTCTCCCTGTTGCTGCTCAGCAAGGCCTCGCAGTTAAACAGCGAAGTGCCTTTCTCAGTAGCTATCTTCTTCTGCACCCTGATCTTCCTGCTCTATGCCTTGGGGGTGCATGTAGGGCAGACGGGTTACCTGGCGCTGGTCACCGATCTCACGCCAAAGCACGAGCGCAGCCGCGCGATGGTCTTGTTGTGGATCGCCCTGATCATCGGCCAGATCATCAGCGCGTTCGTGATCGGCTTCTTCCTGGAAGATTTCCATCCCATGAAGCTCGTCCAGGTGATGCAATCCGCCTCGGTCGTCTTTCTGGTCTTGGCCGTGGCGGCGATCTGGAAGCAGGACCGGCCGGTGGAGCTAGAGGATGACGCGGAGGATTTCTCCAGCCAGGTCTGGGCGTTGCTGAGCGCGCGCAAGATGCGCCTGTTCTTCGCCATGCTGTTCTTTGGGGCGCTGGGCTTGACGGCACAGGATATCCTGTTGGAGCCGTATGGCGGTCAGGTGCTGGGCATGAGCGTGGCTGCGACTACCCGCCTCACGGCCCTCTGGGGCATCGGCATGTTGATCGCCATGCTGATCGCCTGGCAGGCGATCCCGCGCCTGGATTCGCCGCTGCCAGTTACGTTGACGGGCTGCCTGGTGGGCCTGGCCGGCTTTGCCTTGATCACCACAGCCAGCGCCGCCAGGTCGGTTGTGATGTTCGCCAGCGGGGCCATGGTGGTGGGCATCGCCAATGGATTGTTCCTGATCTCCACCTTATCGCTCATTACTTATCTCGCCGACATCAAGACGGCTGGCATGTACGTGGGCCTATGGGGGTTGGTGCAGACATCGGCTGCTGGCCTGGCCGCGCTGACCGGCAGCAATCTGCGCGACGTTGTGGCTCGCCTAACCGGCGACGTTGTCCAGGGCTACACGGTTGTATATGCGACTGAGATGGTGCTCATCGTCGTGGCTTTGGCGTTCTTGATGTTGATTCCGCGAAAGGCATTTATCGTTAGCGCCCGCGGTCGGTCGGCTTTCGCCGGTCTGACTGAAGTGCCGGGCGCGTAAACAAGAGGAGGACTTAAAGATGTTGATTCCAAGCACTGAAGCGCTGTTGTGCGTGGTGACGCTCGTCCTCGGCTCGGTTGGCTTGTTTGTGCTGTTCCTGGCCACCGATAGGAACGCCGTGGAAGAAAGCTACCTGCCCGAGCATCGCACCGAGAAACGCGACGAACAACCAAG